>DROW01000175.1 GCA_011388675.1 Chloroflexota bacterium
GGCGGGCAAGTCGGCGCTGATGGAGGCGGTGCTCTCCTTTTGTCCCGAGGAGGACCGGGGGGAGTACTCGGCGATGACCGGGCAGTCGCTCTTCTACATGGGAGAGGCGGACCTCAAGCACAAGGTGCTGGCGATCGCCGAGGAGGAGGGCGCAGAGCGGGCCTCGTACGCCCTCAAGCTCTTGCAGAGCGAGGGCAAGCTCTCCATCGCGTCGACGGGGAAGGACCCGAAAACGGGCAAGCTGGTGACGCACGAGTACCGGGTGGAGGGGCCGGCGGCGATCGTGCTGACCACCACCGCCATCGATCTCGACGAGGAGCTTCTCAACCGGTGCATGGTGCTGGCGGTGGACGAGAGCCGGGAGCAGACGCGGGCGATACACCGGCTGCAGCGGGAGGACCGGACGCTCAGGGGGCTTCAGATGCGGCTTGAGAAGGCGCGGATCGTGAAGCTCCACCAGAACGCGCAACGCCTCCTGCGGCCGCTCCACGTCGTCAACCCCTACGCCTCCCGTCTGACCTTCCTGGATGCGAGCACGAGGACCCGGCGGGACCACCTGAAGTACCTGGGGCTGATCGACGTCATCGCGCTTTCGCGCCAGCGCCGGCGGGAGGTCAAGAGCGCGGTGGTGGGGGGCCGGCGGGTGCGGTACATCGAGGCGGCGGTGGAGGACATCGAGCTTGCCAATCGGCTGGCGGCGGAGGTGCTGGGGCGGAGCCTGGACGAGCTGCCGCCGCAGACGAGGCGGCTGCTGTTTCTGATCGAGGAAATGGTGCGGGGCGAGTGCGAGCGGCGGAAGATGGAGCAGCGGGACTTTCGCTTCAGCCGCCGGGAGATCCGGGCGCGCACCTCGTGGGGGGACACCCAGCTGAAGGTGCATTTGAGGCGGCTGGTGGACATGGAGTACCTGGTGGTCCACGGGGGAAGGCCTGGGACGAGGTACGGCTACGAGCTGGTGTACCGGGGCGAGGGCAAGGATGGGGAGCGTTTCGTGCTGGGGCTTTTGGATACGACAGCGCTCGAGGCGGAGATCCACGGCTACGACACCAACCGGGCGGGGCAAAGCGGCGACCGGTCGGCCCCTGGTCGGCCCCTGGTCGGCCCCCGGTCGGGGGGTGGTCGGGGTGGTGTAACTGAAGAGGGCCAAGGGGATGATCCCCATTTAGCCGCTCCTGCCGGAAAAAACGCATATGGGGGTCTTTCACAAACGGGCTCGTCGTACGCACAGGGACGTCGTAGCGGTATGGCGGCCGCCGGGGGCAAGTGATGCGGGGCCGGGGCAAGAGGAAGCCGTACGAGCCCATCGAGGCGGCGGATCCGGAGAGCATCCTGGCGCAGATCGACCGGCACATCCGGTGGCTCGAAGCGCGGCAGTACGCGGCAAGCGGGCTGAAGACGCGGCGAGGGGAGCTGATCCGCTTCGGGCGGTGGTGCGCCGAGCGTGGAGTGGAGCGCCCCTTCGATCTCAACCGGACGGTGATCGAGCTGTACCAGCGGTACCTGGCGCGGCGGGTGAAGGCGGACGGGCTGCCGCTTTCGCCGAAGACGCAGTGGCTGAAGCTTTCGTACGTGGCGACCTTTTGCAAGTGGTTGGCGAGAGAGCGGCTGGTGCTGTATGACCCGGCGGCGGATCTCGAGATGCCGCGGCAGGGGCTGAGCCTGCCCAGGGCGGTGCTGAGCCAGGAGGAGGTGGAGCGGATCCTCGCCGTACCGGACACGGGGACGGTGCTGGGGCTGAGGGATCGGGCGATCCTGGAGACCTTCTACTCGACGGCGATCCGGCGCTCGGAGCTGGCGTGGCTGGGGATGTGCGACCTGGACCTGGGGCGGGGGGTGCTCGCGGTGCGGCACGGCAAGGGCAACCGGGACCGCTTCGTGCCGCTGGGGGAGCGGGCCCAGGCGTGGATACGGCGCTACCTCGAGGAATCGAGGCCCGAGCTTGCGGCGTACGGGGACGACGGGGCGCTCTTTCTGTCGGCGGACGGCACGGCCCTGGCGCCCAACTGGGTGGGCGAGATGGTGCGGAAAGCGATCGATGCGGCCGGGGTGAAGAAGCCGGGGGGATGCCACCTCTTCCGGCACACGGCGGCGACGCTGATGCTCGAAGGCGGCGCCGACATCCGCTTCATCCAGCAGCTGCTGGGCCACGCCAAGCTGGAGACGACGCAGATCTACACCAGGGTGAGCATCGAGCAGCTGAAGGCGGTGCACCAGGCCACCCACCCGGGGGCGCGTTTGAGGTCGGGCGGGGTCCGGAAGACGGAAGGCGGGGTCCGGGATCCGGGGTCCGGGGTCCGGGAAGAGGAAGCCGGATGGCCGAGGATATTGCTGGACGAGGAGGAGGAGGGCGACGAGGAAGACCTGCGCCTCACCTTAGCTGCCGAAGAGGATTCAGAAGACACTTGACAAGTGGTATATATGGTGCCATATTTAGTGGCAGAACACGAGAGGGAGGCCAGATGGCCATCAAAGCAACCTTCTTCCTACCACAGAGAGATAACGACGGCCGAGACCTTACGAGCGAGATAAACGCGGTACAAGAGGAGTGTTTCGTTGCATTTGGCGGATGGACGCTTATGGGTTACTTCAAAGGCGTCTGGCGTATGGAGAGTGGCGTACGGCAAACGGACGTGAGCGCTGTGTACATGGTGATCCTCGAGGAAGTGGACCTACCGCTTCTAGAGGCGATCTTGAAACGTTTTAAGGCCAAAACCACCCAGGAGGCGATCTTCTTGGAGGTGGTTCAGAACGTCGATATACGCTTCTTGTGATCCTCGTAAGGAGGTTTTTGAAGATGATTGCGATCGATTCCATGACCAAGGCTGAAAGGAAGGTCTACGAGGCAGCGGTCAGCGCACTTCAGGACGGTATCGCCGCCTCTGACTTCTCTCAGAGATTCTTTGGGCCTGAGGGGATGCTTGGCCATCTTTGCAAGACCAAGGAAGATCGCCAAGCATTGGCGATGAGCGACCTATACCAGTGGCTCCAGGACCAGCTAACAGAGCTTCGTCGTCGCGAATCGGAAGCCTTTCGGCGGGAGGTGGAGGCTCTGTCCGGCCGTCTCACCGTCGTGGTCCCGAAAAGCCTCCACGGAGCCCTGCGTCGCGAGGCCGTCGAGGAGGGGGTTTCCCTATCTGAGCTCATTCGCCTTAAGCTAGCTGTGCCTTTCGCCATGACGACAGGCATGGTCACGATGAGGCACGGCTCTTCAGCTCGATGATCTCAGCGGGGATGACGACGCGCTTTTCACCGTCACGGCGCTTGCAGGCCTCCGCCCCCCACCCGCAAGCCCCGCGCCGGCGGCCCATCGCCCTCGAGGCGTCCCGGTGCTCGCCCTGCGGCCCTTCGGGCCTCCGGTCGCTGCGCTCCGGGCCGCCATCCCAACGCCCCAGCAACCTGGACGTCACCCAGCCACCCCCCCGTCGTCCCACCGGTGACGCCCGGATCCCGGACCCCGGAAACCGGA
>DROW01000176.1 GCA_011388675.1 Chloroflexota bacterium
GATCAGCGATGAGAGGGGGAAAATGGCCGGAAAAGTGATCACCATCACCTCGGGCAAGGGAGGCGTGGGGAAGACCACCGCCACGGCGAACCTGGCCGTGGCTCTGGCGATGCGGGAGCAGCGCGTCGTCGCCATCGACGCCGACATCGGCCTGCGCAACCTCGACGTGATGATGGGCCTGGAGAACCGGATCGTCTACGACCTGGTGGACGTGGTGGAGGGCCGGTGTCGGCTCCGGCAGGCGCTGGTGCGGGATAAGCGGCTGCCAGAACTCTTCCTCCTCCCCGCCGCCCAGACGCGGGACAAGACCGCCGTCAGCCCCGAGGACATGGTCCGTGTGTGTGACGAACTGCGCCAGTCCTTCGACTTCCTCATCATCGACTCGCCAGCCGGCATCGAGCAGGGGTTCCGCAACGCCGTAGCCCCGGCGGACGAGGTCATCGTCGTCACCAACCCGGAGATCGCCGCCGTGCGCGACGCCGACCGGGTCATCGGGCTGCTGGAGGCCGAGGAGAAAGGGCCGATCCGGTTGATCATCAACCGGATCAAGCCGGAGATGGTTCGCCGGGGCGACATGCTGACCAGCGAAGACGTGCTGGAGTTGTTGGCGGTGGAACTGGTGGGCATCGTACCGGAGGACGAGGCGGTGATCACCGCAGCCAACACCGGCCGTCCCATCGCCCTCTCCGACGACAGCCTGGCTGGACGGGCCTTCCACAACATCGCTCGTCGGCTGTTGGGCGAGGAGGTTCCCTTCGCCCCCCTCCGCGAGCCGGGTTTCCTGGAAAGGCTCCGCGGCTGGTTGGGCCGAAAGGAGGGTGAGCCATGAAGTTCCTGGATCGCTTCCGCCGTCATCGCGAACCCCCCAGCGGCGAGGTCGCCCGGGAGAGGCTGCGGTTGGTCCTCACGTACGACCGGACCAGCATCTCCCCCGCCCTTCTGGAGACCCTCAAGGACGAGATCATCGCCGTCATCTCCCGCCACGTGCCTATCGAGCCGGAACGGGTAGAGGTTACCTTTAAGGAGGGGGCGCGGGAGCACCAACTGGTGGCCCACATCCCCCTGCGCGCCACCGGTCGGCGGCGGGGCCGATCCCGTGGCGCGGGCTGAACGACGGGCCGAGTATGCGTGACGTACCGCTCTGGCGACGGTTCGACTACGTCCTCCTGCTGGTGATGCTGCTCCTCACCGCCCTGGGCGTAGCGATGGTCCGCAGCGCCAATCAGGGCACCCCCGACCTGGCCGACCTCTGGCTGCGTCAACTCCGGTTCGCCGCGGTCGGGCTGCTTCTCTTTTTCCTCATCGCTGCCCTTCCCTACGAGTGGTTCCGGCACCTCTGGTGGGCGGGCTATCTTCTGGCCGTCGGATTGCTCGTCCTGGTCCTCTTCATCGGTGAAAGCGAGATCGGCGACGTGCGCCGGTGGTTCACCATTGGCAACTTCCGTCTTCAACCTTCCTACCCCGCCCTTCTGTTCCACGTCATCGCCATCGCTGCCGTCCTCGATCACCGCTCCCGCAAGGAGCGACGGCTGGAGGTGGAAGGGGAGGAAACTTCAGAACGGCCCGGGCTGGGCCTCTACCTTCTCTCCGGTGCGATGACAACGATCCTGGCCGGGCTGGTCTTCCGGGAGCCGGACCTCAGCACGGCGGTCATCTTCGTCGTCGTCTGGGGGGCCATCGCCTTCGCCTCGGAGGTCCGTCTCCTGTACCTGGGGATCACCGGTCTGGTTGGGCTGGCAGCAGCGATCCCCATCTGGTGGATAATGGAGGAATATCAGCGGGAGCGGATTCTGGTCTTCCTCAACCCGTCGCTGGATCCGGAGAAACTCTACAACCTCCGTCAGGCACTGATCAGCATTGGCTCCGGCGGGCTCTGGGGGCGGGGATACGGGATCGGTACCCAGAGCCAGTTACACTTCCTGCGCGTGCGCCATACGGACTTCATCTTCTCCGTCGTCGGGGAGGAACTGGGGTTCATCGGTACGACGTTGCTCCTCTTCCTCTTTTGCCTCCTGGCTTGGCGGGTCTTTCGGGCCGCGTTGCTGGCCCGCGACCGATTCGGGCGGCTGTTGGCGATCGGCGCAGGCGCGGTGGTCTTCTTCCCCCTCATCGTCAACGTGGGGATGAACATCGGGCTGCTGCCGGTGACGGGGCTCCCTCTCCCCTTCATCAGTTACGGCGGCAGCGCGCTCCTCACTTATATGGCGGCGATGGGGCTGGTAGAAGGGGTGGCGATGAGGAGGAAAGAACGATGACCTGTCGCCCTGCCCTCTGCTCTCCGCACGCTGCTCTCGACGCACAGGAGTAGGGCGACCCTGTCTTGGGCAACGATTGGGGGTCCCTTTCCGACGGCAAGGGGGGCTCGGGGGAGATGGATGGATAGCCGAGCCCTTCCCTCCGTCGCGACAGGAAGCAGAAATACAGGAGGCGACATGAACCGAGATAAAGCGAGCCAAAGGAACATCGCGATCAGCATCGGACTCGGGGGGCTGCTGCTGTTGGGCGCGTTCCTCTGTCTATCCAGCGGCCTGCTTGGCACCTCGTCCACGGCCTACGCTCTGCCTGCCGAGTTTACCCCAACTCCCCACCCGGGTCCTGCCTTCGTCAAACAGGGCGGTACCGGCCTGGGATGCACCCAGAGTGATCCCTGCGGTTCCATCCAGTATGCCATTGATTACTCCTACCCGGGTTACGGGGACGTTATCTACATAGCCGGAGGCACCTACACCGGCACCGGTCCCTCCGTCATCACCATCACCAGGAGCGTAACCCTCTACGGCGGATGGGATGGCGCTCCCACCGGCCCCATTGTGCGCGACCCTAAGACCTACTCCACCACCCTGGATGGAGAGGGGCAGCGGCGGGTGGTGTACATGTATGGGAACATCACCGCCACCC
>DROW01000177.1 GCA_011388675.1 Chloroflexota bacterium
ATCAGAGTGGGTGTGGGGGGAGCGGCCGGCCGAGGGGTGCTCACGCTGCCGCCACAGCCGGCCACAAAAGCCATCAGCAGCAATCCGACAGCCACCGTCGGCAGACGAAACCGAAGACGTGGGGTCGACCTCATTCCACGTGCCTCCTGCGGTCGGTATGTTGATCGGGCAGGCGTGTGTCACGCCTGCCCGAAGAATCGGCCCGGAGCCCCTCCCCGGTCCGGGGAAGTACAGGCTATCTGTTGCGGTTCCGCCGTTCGACCACCAAGATCATCGTGCCCAGGTAGCCCAGGAAGGCTCCGCTCACGGTAGCACCATAGCTCAGGAAACCGAGGAAGTACGATGTTTCCACCACGTGCAGCACCATTAGGAGCGGGAGCACCACTCCCGCGACGAGCAGCACAGTCGCCGCGCTGAGCAGATAGGGTGTCCGATACCGCCTCATCGGTACAGCCAACAGGCAGTCAGATGGCCCGAATTGACGTCGAATTCGGGCGGCTCTTCCTTATCGCACAACCCGTGGATGGCCTCCGGGCATCGGGGGTGGAAGCGGCATCCGGGAGGCGGCTTCACCAGGCTAGGCGGTTCGCCTGGCGGCACCTTCCGCAGTTTACGGGCGTTCTCCGCCTCGGGGTCGGGGATGGCGGCCAGCAGGGCTCGGGTGTAAGGGTGGCTGGGATTGTGCAGCAATTCCCTCACCGGTGCCTTCTCCACGATCTTCCCCGCGTACATCACGAAGATGCGCTCGGAGAAGTAGCGCACCGTGGAGAGATCGTGCGTGACGTAGATGACGGCCAGGTTGTGCTGCTCCTGGACCTGTCGCAACAGGCCGAGGATCTCCACGCGCACGGAGGCGTCCAACATCGAGACCGGCTCATCCGCCACCACGAGTTTGGGTTCCCGGATGATGGCTCGGGCGATGACCACTCGTTGTTGCTGTCCGCCGCTGAGCATATGGGGGAACTTGTCGAGGAAGTCCTCCGGCGGGCTCATCTTCACCTCTTCCAGGGCGCGGAAGATGCGCTCGCGGCGCTCCTGGCGGTTCTTCACGCCGGCCAAGACGAGGGGCTCTTCCAGGATCCGCTGGACGCTCATAAAGGGAGGCAGCGCCCCATAGGGGTCCTGCTGGACGTACCCCACCTGCATCCGGTACCAGCGCAGCCCGGCCCTGCCTTCGGCAGAGATGTCCCGCCCCTCAAAGAGGATCCTGCCCTCACGGGGACGATGCAGGCCCAGGATGGTCTTCATCAGGCTGGATTTGCCACAGCCGCTCTCGCCCACGATAGCGATGGCCTCGCCACGGGCCAGATCGAAACTCACCCCGTCCACAGCCCGCACGTATCCGACGAGGCTGAAGCCCCACTTGCGCAACTCGAACCAGACGCGCAGGTCTTGGACAGAGAGCAGTGGTGATTCTTGTGCTGCAGGTGTAGCAGCCGTCGCCGCGGTAGCCGGTGTCATTTGCGCCATCCGACCTCTCCTTGCTATCCCTATCCGGCGCTTTGCGCCGAGGCTACGGTTTCGGACGCGGGAGGTCTCACGATCTCTCCCTCCTGCTCGAAAAGCCAGCACTTGACCAGCCGGGAACCGATCCGGAACAGCGGGGGGTCCTCATCGCACTTGGCGAAACGCCGCGGACATCGATCGGCGAAGCGACAGGTCGTCGGCGGGTTGAGCAGGCTCGGAGGCTGACCAGGGATGAACTCCAGGTCCTCTTCCCCGCGGAGCCGAGGCAC
>DROW01000178.1 GCA_011388675.1 Chloroflexota bacterium
AAGTACAAGTATCCGCGCTACATCGAGTTCCGCGACGAACTGCCCAAGACCTTCGTGGGCAAGACCCTGCGGCGGATGCTGGTGGCCGAGGAGCGGGCGCGAATGGCGCAGGAGGCTGAGTGACCTCACCCCCTCCCCCCCTACCCCCGAAGGGGCCGGGGGTGGGGGTGAGGTCACGCCGGCGCAGGGCGCGGCGGCATCTCCAACGTCGGCCCGGCCTTCCCCGGCTCCGTCTCCCGCCGGGAGGCGGGCTCCGGTGCGCCCGCTCCGCCGGAGGTGGGCTCCTCTGGAACGGACCGCCCCTCGATCACCGCCACGAACTCCTCCGCGTCCAGCGTCTCCACCTCCAGCAGCCGCTCCGCCACCGCGTCCAACTGCTCGCGGTGCTCCCGCAGCACCTGCTTCGCCCGCTCGTAGGCCTCGTGGACGATCCGCCGCACCTCGGCGTCGATCTCCTGGGCCACCGCCTCGCTGTAGTCCCGCTGCTCGCCGATCTCCTTGCCCAGGAAGACCAACTCCTCTTTCTGGCCGAAGGTCATCGGCCCCAGTTTCTCGCTCATCCCGTACCGGGTGACCATCGCCCGGGCCATCTCCGTCACCTGCTCCAGATCGTTGGCCGCGCCGGTGGTCACCTCGCCCAGCACCAACTCCTCCGCCGCACGGCCGCCCAGCGCGAAGGCCAACTGCGCCTCGAACTTGGACCGGCTGATCACCGTCCGGTCCTCCTCCGGCAGGGAGATGGTGTACCCCGACGCCATCCCCCGCGCCACGATGGAGACCTTGTGGACGGGGTCGCAGCCGGGCAGATAGTGGGCCACCAGCGCGTGGCCCGCCTCGTGATAGGCGACGATCCGCCGCTCCTCCTCCGACATAATCCGGCTCTTCCGCTCCGGCCCGGCGATGACCCGCTCGATGGCCTCCTCGAACTCCGCCATCCCGATCTGCTTCTTGCCCCGCCGGGCGGCCAGGATCGCCGCCTCGTTGACCAGGTTGGCGATGTCCGCCCCCACGAAGCCCGGCGTCGCCTTCGCCAGCGTCTTCAGGTCCACGTCGTCCGCCAGCGGCTTGCCGCGCACGTGGACCTTGAGGATCGCTTCTCGGCCGCGAATGTCGGGCCGGTCGAGGACGATCCGCCGGTCGAACCGGCCGGGCCGCAGCAGGGCCGGGTCGAGGATGTCCGGCCGGTTGGTGGCGGCGATGACGATGACGTTGGTGTCGGTGTCGAAGCCGTCCATCTCCACCAGGATCTGGTTCAGGGTCTGCTCCCGCTCGTCGTGGGAGCCGCCCAGACCGGCCCCTCGGTGCCGCCCCACCGCGTCGATCTCATCGAGGAAGACGATGCAGGGGCTGTGCCGCTTCGCCTGGTCGAACAGATCGCGCACCCGGCTGGCCCCCACGCCGACGAACATCTCCACGAACTCGGAGCCGGAGATGCTGAAGAAGGGCACCCCGGCCTCGCCCGCCACCGCCTTCGCCAGCAGCGTCTTCCCGGTGCCCGGCGCGCCCATCAGGAGCACCCCCTTGGGGATCCGCGCCCCCAACTTGATGAACTTCTGGGGCTCCTTCAGGAACTCGACGACCTCCCTCAGTTCCTCCTTCGCCTCGTCCACCCCCGCCACGTCGTCGAAGGTGACGGCGGGCTGGTCGCCCGTGGACAACCGGGCCCGGCTCTTGCCGAAGGAGAGGGCCTGGTTGTTGGCCCC
>DROW01000179.1 GCA_011388675.1 Chloroflexota bacterium
CCGACGATGGTGACCAACTGGAACTACTCCAACGGTGTGCGCCGGGTGACGCTCTGGGGTACGCCTCGGGGGAAGATCAGCGTGCTCTGGAACAGGATTCCCACATCGACCGTCTTCTCCTATCCTGCCACCCTACCCACGGCCACGCTGGTCGACCGCTGGGGGAACCGTCGGGTGATCACGGCGACGAGTGGGGTCTATTCCATCTATCTACCCGGCGCGACGGCGAAGAACTACGGAGTCACGCCGGACGACTATCTGGTCGGTGGGGAGCCGTACTTGGTGATCGAAGCGGATACCGTCCCTCCGACGGCGACGATTCGCTCCGTCCTGGCGACCTCCCCCGTCACGCTCACGGTCTCCTGGGAGGGCGGGGACGACGCGGCGGGGATCTGGCTGTACGACGTTCAGGTGCGGGAGGGGGCGGGCGGGGCCTGGGAGGATTGGCTGCGGATGACGGTCGCCAGATCGGCGGAGTATGCCTGGGAGGACAGCGACGTTGGGCGCTGCTTCCGCGTGCGTGCCTGGGATCGGGCCGGCAACCGGGGGGATTGGTCGTCGCCGATGTGTGTGGCTCCGGAGCGGGATGTCCTCATCGAGGTGCGGACCGTCTTCGGGGATCGGAACGGGGACGGCGTGCGGGGCGGGGGAGAGCCGACCGTCACGGCCCGCCTGGAGTTGGTGGGCGGGGGAAGGGTGATCACACATACGATCGGTGCGTCGTGGGCCCTGACTGCTACCCTCGTGGCGGGAGAATACGTGCTTGCCGTGGTCCCGGATGGATGGCCCTCTCCGCCGCCGGGCTGGCTTCCTCGCTATCTGGGGATAACCGTCGAGCCGGGGGAAGGGGTACAGGCCATTGGGCCGCTGGACGTCGGGTTACGCCCTCACCGCCACAGCGTCTACCTGCCTCTCACTGTGGACGGGGAGTAACGAGGTGTTCGCCCCCGGAGGTCACGGATGTACTCCGGCAGGACCTGCGGAGGGTTGGGGCTGGAACCGTTCGCGGCGGAGCCGCAGGATCAGAGCGACCACGCCGGCCACGGACAGCGCGGATCCCAGGGCGGCCGCGCCGATGATCCACCCCCGACGCGATCGCTGAGACGGGGTTTGGCGGCGTCGGGCGGCCTCGACCAGTTCCCTTCTCAGGCTGCGGACGAAAGCGGCCGAGGGTTCGACGGGGACCAGTGTCGCCTTGAGGCGCTCTGCGATCTCCATCAGTGGGGCAAGATATTTCATCTCCTCTGGCCTCGGCTCCGGCAGAGGGGCCGACGGGTCGTTGAGCCGATCCGCGTGGGCGGCCAAAAGTTCAATTACTCTTCCTTCCTCCATCTTTCTGTTTCCTGTCTCCTGCTTTCCGCTTCCCGCTTCTTGCTTCCTGCCCGAGTTCCTCCCGCAACGCCACGAGCGTTCGATGGTAGAGGGCTTTGATGGCCCCCTCCGTCCGGCCCATCACTTGGGCGATCTCGGCGTTGGACATCCCCTCCACGAACTTCAGGATGAGCAGTTGCTGGCGGTCGGGTGGTAGCCGACGGACGGCGCGCAGAAGTTCTTCCGTCTCCTCCCGCATTTCAGCAACGGCGTGAGGATCCCGCGCTTCCTCGCTCGGCACCGTGACCGATTCCAGCGGGACGACCGGTCGGCGTTGCCGGTCTCGCATCCAGTTCACCACCACGTTGTGGGCGATGCGGTACAGCCAGGCGGTGAACGGTGCCCCCCGGTCTACGTAGTGAGGAAACCGCCGCAACGCCCGGTAAAAGGTCCGTGCTGTCAGGTCTTCGGCGTCCTCGTGGCTGCCGGTTCGGTAGTAGAGATAGCGGTAGATCTGCGATACGTACCGCTCGTAGAGGATGCCGAAGGCCTCCGGATCCTCCTTTGCTCTGGCGATGAGGGCTGCGTCGCTTTCGTTTTCCACGCCGTCTACCTCTCTCCACAGAGGCGCATCGGCGTTCATTGGTAGAAACACCGGTGCGCGCGAAACGTTGCGCTGGGGCTCAGGCGGACCTTTGGAGGATGGCCCGGACCTCTGGCCGGCTCAGGAAGCGATGGCGGAGCCGGGGGTCTGGCAGGGTCTCTATGGTCTCGCGGACGAAGTCGGCGGCGATCTGGCGGTGGAGATCGGCGACCTGGGGGTCATCGGTGGCGCGTCCCAGCGCGGCGTGCAGTTGCCAGAGCAGAGTGCGGCTGGGCAGCGCGTGGGCATTGGCGAGCGCCTCCTGAAGGACAGCGCGCGCGGCGACGCGGTCCCCCCGGGCTAGGGCAACCCGCCCCTGGATGAACCGGGCGCGGGCGAGGTGGAGTTCGCTCCGGATCAACCGGGCCTCCGTCTCCAACTCATCGGCCAGCGCCGCAGCCTGTTCCACCTGCCCCTGGCGTAGATAGGCATCGGCCAGGCTGTAGAGCGCCTGGAGCACCAGGTCCTTGTCCCCCAACGCACGGGCCCGAGCGAGTGCCTCTCCCAGAAGTCGCATCGCCTCGCTGTACCGCCCGAGGAGCAGGAGGTCTACCCCCAGGTTGCGGAGGATGTCGATCGAGATGCGTTCTGCACCGGCCTTCGAGGCGACCGTGCGGGCTTCTTCGTGGTATCGCAGGGCCGTCTCCAGGTCGAACAGTTCCTGGTGGAGTTCGCCGAGGTTGTTCAACACCGCCGCCGTTCGGTGGGCATCCTTAAGGGTTTGGAAGCAGTCCAGCGCGTCTTCGTAGGCCCGCAACGCCTGGTCGAGGCGGCCAGAGTACGTATGGGCGATGCCAATGTTGATCAGCGTGCGCCCCATCTCGTACACGTCCGGCTGGCGTTGAAGTGCGGTACGGGCTCGTTCCAGCGTTTCGATGGCCGCCTCGATTCGTCCCTGCTTGCGATACAGAATGCCCAGGCCAACCCACCCCCGGATGCGGCAGGCGATGTTCTCCTCGTCTGTTTCTTCCAGCGCCTGCAGGTAGGTTTCCTCGGCCAGAGGGTACTCCCCGCTTCCGGCGTAGCAGTCGGCGATGCCGATGAGCGCTTCGCTCCGCTGGGAGGAGTCGGTGGCTTCCTGGCGGACGATCTGAAAGTCGGAGATGGCAGCGTACTCGCCGAGTATCGCCCGCGCCCGCCCCCGCTCCAACAGCAAAGCGTGCCGGACGTGGTCCCTTCGTTCGGAGGGCGGGAGGGACTCCAGCAGGTCGAGGCCCTCCTTCGCCAGGCGGATAGCCTCCTGGTAGCGACCACTGATCAGCGCTGCGTGGGCCTCCCGGTGGGCCCGAACCGCCTGGTCCAGAATGGATCCCTGCTCTTGGCTCTGTGGGTTCATCGGACGATCCCCGGCTGTGATTATAACCTCGGTGGCCCGCTCCGTCAATCGGGGGGCGCTCTGGATAGCGGAGGGCGAGAGCGGTGACCGGCATTTGCGGAACGGAGGCGAGAGTGCCTGCAGGGAGCCTCTGCGGAGACGCGGGGGCGCAGAGTTCCCCTGTGCTACTTGAGGGTGTAGAGCCGTTCTAACTCTGCAAGCGTCACGTCCGTCTCCGGCCGGGGATCGCGGAAGTAGGGGTGGATGGACAGGAGCGGAGACGGCCGCCGGGCCTCCGGATGGTGCAGGACCTCTTCGATGAGGGCCAGATACCCCTCGGCGGTGCGCTCCCAGGTGTAC
>DROW01000180.1 GCA_011388675.1 Chloroflexota bacterium
CTTCTGGCCGTTTCCTCGCTGTGGTTCATTCGTTTATTCGTTCCCCCACTCGCTGTGGCTCATTCGTTTATTCGTTCCCCCATTCGTTGCCCAACCCGCCACCTGCGCCGATGCACCGGCGACAATCCCAGCCTCGCCACCGCCTCCCGGTGCGCCCGCGTCGGGTAGCCCTTGTGCCGGGCAAACCCGTAGCCCGGATGCTCCCGGTCCAGGGCCACCATCCGTCGATCCCGTTCCACTTTGGCGACGATGCTGGCGGCGGCGACGCTCAGGCAATGGACGTCTGCCTTCGGCAGGGATCGTTGGGGAAGGCCCAAATCGGGCAGACGGACGTAGTCCACCACCAGCGCATCCACCCCGCCGTCCAACTGAGCGACGGCCCGCATCATCGCCCGGCGGGTGGCCTCGACGATCCCCAGTTCGTCCACCTCGGCGGGGGAGGCCCACCCCACGCCAACCCCTTCCGCCACCGCGCGGATCAGGGAGAAAAGCGCCTCCCGCTGGTGGGGGGTCAACTGCTTGGAATCGCGCACCCCCTCCAGCAGACGAGACAAATCCGGGCGGTCCAACGGCAGCACCACCGCCGCCGCGCAGACCGGCCCGGCCCACGCCCCCCGTCCCGCCTCGTCCACCCCCGCCACGCGGGAATGTCCCGCGGCGAGCAAGGTCAATTCCTCGCGCAGATCAGGCTTCATCGCGCTCTACGCATCACGCATCACGCATCACGCACCACGCATCACGCATCACGCACCGCGCGCTCCATCCCCAGTATCGTACACCCCCAACCGCCCATTCCGCCGGATACGGAACACCTCCCGGAGCATGTTGAGCGAATCCCGCACCGGATGGACGCGGCTTCCCTCACCGTAGTACCAGTGGATGGGCACCTCCACGATTCGGTATCCCCGCCGCAGGGCGATGTAGAGCACTTCCACGTCGAAGGCCCAGCCGTCGATCCGCTGGATGCTGAACAGATCGCGGGCCACCTCCCGACGGAAGCACTTGAACCCGCACTGGGTATCCTGAATTCCTGGAACCGCCAGCCATCGGACGATGACGTTGAAGACCCGACCCATCACGTGGCGGTACCAGGGTTCGTTGTAGCGGACCGCTCCCGGAGCCTCCCGGGAGGCAATGGCGATGTCGTAATCGGAGAGGGCAGGGGGAAGGAACTTGTTGACCTCCTCGATGGGCATCGCCAGGTCGGCGTCGCAGATGAAGAGATAGTCGCCGCGCCCCGCCATCATCCCTTTGCGCACTGCCGCTCCCTTGCCCCGAATCGGCTGGTGGAGCAGGGAGAGGATCGGATGCCCAGCGGCCATCTCCCGCACGATCTCGGCCGTGCGATCGGTGCTGGCGTTGTCCACAACCAGCACTTCGACGGGATACGTCTGTGCCTCAGCGAAAGCCAGCACCCGCGGGAGCGTCACCGGCAGCCGCTGCTCCTCGTTGTAGGCTGGAATAATGATGGTCAAAAACGGTCGCTCCGGCCCGATCGTTCACCTCACTCCGCTTGAATTGTCCAGCGCGGCGGTATGATACTCGCTTTGTCCCCTTTCGTCAACCTTCAGGCCAACCTTCCTTTGACAGCCTACCGGGTTCATGGTATGGTATAGCCGACCTGGCAACCGATTCGAGGGGCGCGACGGCCTTGTGCCCCTCGTCGTTTCTATGAGAGACCGTCGACAGGAGCGATCGTATGGGTGGAAAGACGAAACTGGTCATCGCGGGATCGCTGATCGTGGCAGCCGTCGTCTACCTGATCGTCTCTAACACCGGTAGCACGGCCCACTATTTCCTCACCATCGAAGAACTCCAGGCAATGGGAGACAAGGCGATCGGCCGAAGCCTCACCGTCTCCGGCGCAGTCATCGGCGATTCCATCGTCTACGACCCCTCCGTTCCGCGGGTTACCTTTACCATCGTGCAGGTGCCAGGCGACCCCGAGGAGGTCGAACGGGCCGGGGGGCTGGCCGCCGTCCTGCACGCCGCCGTCAACGACCCCAACGCGCCCCGCCTGGAGGTGGTGTACAACGACGTGAAGCCGGACCTGCTGAAGGGTGAGGTCCAGGCTATCGTCCGGGGGCAACTGGGGGAGGACGGCCGTTTCTACGCCGACGAGGTCCTCCTGAAATGCCCCACCCGCTACGAGGAAGAAGTCCCAGATCAGGCGGAGGGGCCCTGATGCTGGCAGAAGTCGGCACCCTCACCATCGGCCTGGCCTTGCTGGTCGGCCTCTACGCCCTTTTCGCCATCCCCTGGTCCATCCGCCGCTCCGATCCCCGCTGGCTGCAGAGCGGGGAGAACGGGATCTACACGGTCACCGCCCTCCTCGGGCTTGGCCTCCTCTTGCTCCTGCTCGCCTTCTTAAACGACCATTTCGAGATCGAGTACGTGGCCCAAAACTCCAGCCGGGGCCTTCCGCTCTACCTCAAAGTCTCGGCCGTGTGGGCAGGGCAGGAGGGCTCGCTGCTCCTCTGGTCCTTCCTTCAGGCCCTCTTCTCCGCCCTGCTGGTTGCCCGCCCCTCGAAGGCGGCCCGCCCATTGATCCCCTGGGCAGCGACGGTCCTCAGCGGGGTCGCCGTTTTCTTCATTGCGGTGACCCTCTTCCTATCCAACCCCTTCGCCACCCTAGACACCGTGCCCGCCGACGGGCAGGGGCTGAACCCACTCCTGCGACACCCGGGGATGATCTTCCACCCGCCAGCGCTCTACCTGGGATACGTCGGGCTGGCGGTTCCCTTCGCCCTGGCGATGGCGGCGCTGATCACAGGCCAGGTGGACGGGTGGACCCGCGCCGCCCGCCGTTGGACGCTGAGCGCGTGGCTGTTCCTCGGGCTCGGCCTTTTCCTCGGCGCCCGCTGGGCTTACGACGTGCTGGGATGGGGAGGATACTGGGGCTGGGACCCCGTGGAGAACGCCGGGTTGATGCCCTGGCTCACCGCCACCGCCCTCCTCCACGGCGCAGTGATCCAGGAGGAGCGCCGGGGGTTCCGAGCCTGGAACATAGCGCTCGTCATCCTCTCCTTCGTCCTGGTTCTGTTCGGTACGTTCACCACCCGCAGCGGGCTGATCCAATCGGTCCACGCCTTTGGCCGCTCCGCCCTGGGCTACTACTTCCTGGCCTTTATCGGCCTCGTTCTGCTGGCCTCCACCGCTTTGGTCATCAGCCGTCGGTCGCTCCTGCGGGATGAACCGTCCTCCGAAGGCCTGCTCTCCCGCGAAGGCCTCTTCCTCATCACCCTGGTCCTCTTCCTCACCCTCACCGTCTCGGTGTTCATCGGCAGCACGCTCCCCACCATCACCGAGGCCCTCTCCAGCCACCGATTCGAGGCCGGTCCCGACTGGTTCGACCGGGTGACCGGCCCCCAATTCGGCCTGATGTTGCTGGTGTTGGCCCTGTGCCCGTTGCTCGCCCGATCGGCGCAGGCCCTGCGCAGGCTCCGCAGCCGGGGCTGGCCCGCGCTGATAGGGGCTGTCGTCGTCGCAGGCGGCGCGGCGCTCGCCGGTTTCTCCGGCTGGACCTCGCTGGGAGGCTTCGCCCTGGCAGGCCTGGCCGGGGGGACGGCGGTGGCCGAGATCGCGCAGGACGTGATCGGGCGGAGCCGCCGGAAGGGAGAATCCCTCCTCCAGGCCCTCCAGCACCAGGTGAGCCGCCACCGCCGCCGGTACGGCGGCTACCTGGTCCACTTCGGCCTCGTCCTGCTCGTGATCGGGATCATTGGCACCCGCATCCACGCCGTCGAGACGGAGATGGTGCTCGCACCTGGCGAGACGGACCACATCGGCCGCTACACCCTCGTCTTTGAGGACCTGCGGCAGGAGCCCGTGGCGGATCACATCCGCACCACGGCGACCGTCGCCGCCTACCGGGATGAGGAGTACCTGACCACCCTGATCCCCCGGATCGACGCCTACTCCCACCAGACCGTAGCCATCCCGGCGGTACGGTTCGGCTGGCGGGAGGACCTGTACGTGGTCCTGGCCTCCTACAGCCCGGCGAGCGTCACCCTCAAGGTGTTCGTCAACCCTCTGGCGACGTTCCTCTGGCTGGGTGGGCTGGTGCTGCTAGCGGGAGGCACGGTGGCCGTCTGGCCCTCCGCGGAGGGCATCCGCCTCCCCGCCCCGGCGGCCCGACGTCGCCGGCTGCGCCACACCGCAGCCGCGATCCTCGTGCTGATGGTGCTGGTGGCAGCGGGCGTGGCGATGTGGGGGCCTGGCCACGGCGCGTCGACCCAATCCCGAGGACGCCCCCTTCCCGGCCAGCAGGCACCGGATTTCACGGTGGCCCTCTTGGACGGCACCTCGCTCTCCCTCTCGGACCTGCGGGGACGTGTGACGGTGCTCAACTTCTGGGCCACCTGGTGCCCGTCCTGTGAGGAAGAACTGCCCGCCCTCCAATCAACCTGGGAGGTATACCAGAACCGGGACGTGGTCTTCATCGGCGTCGCGCTTCAGGACGACGAGCCCTCTATACGCGGCACGGCCGCCAAGTACGGCCTCACTTACCCCCTGGCGATAGACAGCGACGACCGCATCGCTTCCGTGTACGGCATCACCGGCGTCCCCGAGACTTTCGTGATCGATCCCGAGGGAACCGTGGCCTTCGTCCACATCGGGCCGGTAACGGCGGAGGAACTGGCGACAGAATTGGACAGCCTGCTGGGGCAATAGTAGAGTAGTCAGGAGGAAGGATGAGCGTTGGATCGCTTCTCGTGGGCGCTGCACTGGCCCTGATGGTGGGGGCCTATCTGGCCCGGCCGTTCCGCCGGCCGGAGGCCGACCTGGACCGCGCGATCGAGCAATGGGTCGCCCAGACATACGCCACGCTACAGAGTGCGAGACCTCCCGCCCCGACGCCGTCGGAAGGTCCGGTGAACTTCTGCCCCCAGTGCGGACGACGGGTCGGCCCGGACGACCGGTTCTGCGCCGGGTGCGGGACCCCGCTACGATGAAGGAGTGGAGAACGGTGGGTAAGAGACCCTCCCTGCAAAACTCTGTCCTCCTGCTGCTCTCCGTCGTGTTGCTCTCAGCCCTCGGCTGGACCCGGATGCCGCAGGCGACGACCGTCACGGTCAAAGGAAGGGTGACCAACGGAACACCGGGCGGAGAGGTCCCGCCCGGCCTGGAGGTGAGCCTGCACGTTTTCTCCAGCGGGCAGGAGTCTGAGACCCTCACCACCACCGTCGCCGCCGATGGTTCCTTCTCCTTCGAGAAAGTGCCTGGAGGGGAAGACCGGACGTACATCGCCCAGGTTACGTATCAGGGAGTGGAGTACACCTCCGACCCTGTCACCCCCTCCGCCGATGAGGAAGAGGTGAACGCACCGATCACGATCTACGAGACCACCGAGGACCCCGCCACTGTTCAGGTAACCCAACTGCACGTCTTCATCAACGAACTGGAAGGCCAACTCCTGGTGGAGGAATACTGGCTGATCGGGAACGAGGGAGAGCGGACCTACGTGGGCAGGGAAGACCCGGAGACGGGGCAACGGGTCACGCTCCAGGTCACGTTGCCAGAGGGAGCCCAGGATCTGACCTTCGACGGTCCGGGGCTGGGGGACCGTTTCGTGGAGCGGCCCAATGGCTTCGCCGATACCCGTCCCATCCCCCCCGGGGGAACGACCGTGGAGATCGCCTTCTTCTACACGCTTCCTTATCAGGAAGGCCTTCAGGTCGAGCAGGCGGCCGACGTCCCGATTGGCTCGGTGGTGGTGCTGATGGTTCAGGGAGACCTGGCGCTGGAGGGGGCGGGGCTGGAGCCGATGGGGACCGTGGACACACAGATGGGACCTGCCTTCTCCTACATCGGTGGGCCGCTGGCGGCGGGGGAGCCGCTGGCGTTTACCCTGGTGCCCGCCCCCCCGACGACGGAGGAACCCGCCCCCCCGGCGGGACATCCCGCAACCGCACCGGCGCGCAACCCCGCGCGGGAGACGGCCGTGGGGCTGGCTGCTCTGGCCGCTGCCATCGTAGGGGCCCTCCTTCTGTGGCGCGCCCCGTCCCCCGGCCCTGTCCCCCCCAGGATCCGCCCGCTGGTGGAACGGATCGCAGCGCTGGACGCGGAGTACCGGTCGGGGCAGATCCCGGAGGGGACGTACCTCAAACGGCGGGAACAACTCAAACGGGAGATACAGGCCTTGTGGGAGCGGGAGGGACAGAACATCTCAGGTCGGTAGAGGCTATATGAACGCGATGCTGGAAGCACGCGGCCTGGTCAAATCCTTCGGCCCCCGCGTGGCGCTGGCGGGGGTGGACCTGGTGGTCCAGCCGGGAGAGTTCGTGACCCTGGTGGGGCCCAACGGCGCGGGGAAGACGACCTTTCTGCGTGTCCTCGCCACGCTGACCCGCCCCACGTCCGGGACGGTGCGCATCGCCGGACTGGACCCCACCAGGGACGGGGAGGCGGTCCGACGCAGGATCGGCTTCCTTTCCCACCGCACCCTCCTCTACGGGGACCTGACCGCCGAACAGAACCTCCGCTTCTATGCCCGGATGTACGGTGTGGAGGAGGCCACCGCCCGCATCGACAGCCTGCTGGAACGGGTGAGCCTGGCGGCCCGACGACACGACCTGGTACGGACCTTCTCCCGGGGCATGCAGCAGCGGCTGGCGGTGGCCCGGGCGATCCTCCATCGGCCCCAATTGCTCCTCTTGGACGAGCCCTACACCGGCCTCGACCCAGAAGCGGCCCAGACGCTGACCGATCTTTTGATGGGTCTGGTGGACGAAGGATGTACTATCCTGCTGACCACCCACAACCTGGAACGGGGGCTGAGCGTGGGACGACGGGTGGTGGTCCTGGCCCACGGACGGGTGGTGTACGACAGGCCCCGCGAAGCGATCGATCCCCGCTCTTTCCCCAAAACATATCGACAGGTCGTGGCCCTTTGAGCCGTTGAGGAAGTGAGGGGGAAAATGACGGACTGGGATGACTACCCGCGACCAGCGGTTACGGTGGATGTGGTCATCTTCACACTGCGGGAGGGCGATCTGCAGGTGCTCCTGATCCGGCGGAGGAACCCCCCTTTCCAGGGGATGTGGGCCATCCCCGGCGGGTTCATCCGCATCGACGAATCGCTGGAGGACGCCGCACTGCGGGAGTTGGAGGAGGAGACCAGCGTCCGCGATGTGTACCTGGAGCAGTTGTACACCTTCGGCGATCCGGACCGGGACCCGCGGGGGCGGGTCATCACGGTGGCCTACTTCGCCCTGGTGCCCGCCGACGCGGTACGCCCCCGCGCCGGCGACGACGCCGCCGAGGCCCGGTGGTGGTCGATGTACCACCTCCCCCCCCTGGCCTTCGACCACGACAAGATCCTCGCCTACGCCCTCCAGCGGTTGCGCTACAAACTGGAGTACACCGCGGTCGGCTTCGAACTCCTGCCGGAGACCTTCACCCTCAGCGAACTCCAGGCGGCGTATGAGGTGATCCTGGGGGAAAAACTGGACAAGCGGAACTTCCGGCGAAAGATCCTCAGCGCAGGCATCCTTGAGGAGACCGGGGAATACCGCACTGGCGAGGGCCGACCGGCCAAACTCTACCGCTTCCGCGACGACGCGGTGGCGGAGGTAAAAGCCAGACGACTCTTCCCCTAACCCCCCACTGGCAGGCAACGTTTTCTGAAATTCTCATCCCTATTTCAAAAATGTACTGAACGGCCAAAATTGGCCGTGGTGAGAAGGGGAGATTTCATCGCTTTCGTTGAAAGAAATCGCTGCAAAACGACGGGAGACAGGGCTGCGCCCCCCATATCTTGGGGGGCGCGCCCCATCCGCGGCCATATCTGGGCTCCTTCCGCGCGGGCGTACGATCGCTTCACTCCGCCTGAGGGGAACCTTAAATAAGCGATGGTTTTAAGCCAATCCCCCCCTTTGGGGATTGTTTCCCCTCCCTATTCTGGTACAATAGAGGCCGCACCAACGGGCGGGGCCGGCTACACGGTACCGATATCCAATCCCTGGATCGCTGCGGGGGAGCCTACCCCTCGGCTCCCCAGGCCCCTCACGCAATCTGCCGACCGACGACGGTCGACGCTCCCTGACGACGAGACCACGGACACATGAAACCAGAGCAGATCTGGCAAGCCGCACTGGGCGAACTACAACTGGAGACGACGCGGGCCACCTTCAACACCTGGTTACGGGATACCCGGCTGGTGGCCTACGAAGACGGCGTCTTCGTCATCGGCGTCCGTAACGGGTATGCCAAGGATTGGCTGGAGAACCGACTGGCCTCTACGATCCGTCGGGTCCTCACCCGGCTGACCAAGCGCAGCGTAGAGGTCCGATTCGTCGTCTGGGAGGAACCTTCCTCGGAGCCCCCGCCCCCGCTTCTCCTGTCCTCGCCCGCCGCCGCCTCCCATCGCGCCGAGGCCTGCCCTCTCAACCCCCGCTACACCTTCGACACCTTCGTCGTGGGGCCGGAGAACCGGCTGGCCTACGCCGCGGCCCGGGCGGTGGCAGAGCGCCCGGGGGACGGATACAATCCCCTTTTCATCTACGGCGGCACGGGGCTGGGCAAGACCCACCTCCTCCACGCCATCGGCCACGTCTGCCAGGCCCACGGACGGCGCGTCCTCTACGTACCCACGGAGACCTTCACCAACGACCTTATCGAGGCCATCCGCACCGGCACCACCGAGGCCTTCCGGGAGACGTACCGCACCGTCGACGTCCTCCTCATCGACGACATCCAGTTCATCGCCGGGAAGGAGGCCACTCAGGAGGAATTCTTCCACACCTTCAACGCCCTCCACGACAACGGAGCCCAGATCGTCATCTCGTCCGACCGGCGTCCCCGCGCTATGCCGACGCTGGAGGAACGGCTCCGCTCCCGCTTCGAGTGGGGACTGATGGTAGACGTCCCCCCACCCGCCCTGGAGACCCGTATCGCCATCCTTCAGCGCAAGGCGGAGATCCGCGGCGTCGTCCTCCCTGAAGAGACCCTCTACTTCATCGCCCAGCGGGTCCAGACCAACATCCGCGAACTGGAAGGCGTGCTGAACAAACTCCTAATCCTGGCCCAGATCCACCAGGAGGAACCGAACCTCAACCTGGCCCAGGCAGCACTGGCAGACATCGCCGCCGCCCGCCCTACCGTCAGCGCCGACCAGATCCTGGAGGCGGTGTCCCGCTACTACCAGATCGACCGCGAGGACCTGATCGGCCCCAGCCGCGCCCGCCGGTTCGCCCGCCCCCGGCAGATCGCTATGTATCTGATGCGGGAGGAGACCGCTGCCTCCCTCTCCCGGATTGGGCAAGAATTGGGCGGGCGGGATCACTCCACCGTCCTCCACGCCTGCGAACGGATCGCCCGTCTGGTGGAAGAGGACGAACAACTGCGACGCGAGGTCGCTGCCATCCGCGAGGCCCTCTACCACTCCGTCCGGGTTCCCGCTTGACCCCTGTTATCCACACCCTTCCCCCTCCTCGTCCCTCCCCCCACATTTGCTCCCCCTGCCCTTCCATTCACCCACATCTGCCCCCTCCCCCTCAGATCGCCCTCCCCAGAGGTGTGGATAAATGCGGATTTCCTGTGGATAACCCGTCGCAACTGTGGAAATCCC
>DROW01000181.1 GCA_011388675.1 Chloroflexota bacterium
CTGAGAGGCCGTGCCCCATTCGCCCGGCGACTCAAGCCGTGGGAAGCCGTCCCTCGATGGCTTCTGTCCTACAAGAGCCGGCGCTACAAGAGCCTGCGCCGCGTAGAGCAAGCCGCCAGGCTACTTCAGCCCGTGCCGGGTCGACCCCTCTTCCCTCAAAGGATGATCAGGTCTCGGGGAAAAGTGGTCAGGCTCTCCGCGCCGGTGGGAGTGATCAGAACGTCGTCCTCGATCCGCACGCCCCCCTGCCCGGGCAGATAGATCCCCGGCTCGACGGTGAAGGTCATCCCCGGGCGCAGCGGCTCCGGGTTGCCGGCCACGATGTACGGCGGCTCGTGCACCTCCAGCCCCAGGCCGTGGCCGGTGCGGTGGACGAAGAACTCGCCGTAGCCCGCCGCTTCGATCACCTCACGGGCCGCCTGATCCACCGCTTCCGCTGGCACGCCGGGGCCCGCCTTCCGCCGCCCCGCCGCGTTCGCCTCCCGCACCACCTCGTAGACCCGCTCCATCTCCCCCGGCAGGCCGCCCAGGACAACCGTGCGGGTGATGTCCGAGGCATAGCCGCCTACCACGGCCCCGCAGTCGATGACGATGGTCTCTCCGGCCCGGATGGGCCGGTCGGAGGGACGGGCGTGGGGCGAGGCGGCGTTGGGGCCGGCGACCACGATGGGTTCGAAGGGAAGCCCCTCCCCTCCCGCGTGCAGGATCTCGACGGTCAGCAGGCCCGCCACCTCCCGTTCCGTCATCCCAACCTCGACCTGATCCAGCGTAGCGCGGAGGGCGGCCTCCACCACCTCCACCGCCCGACGCATCTGGGCGACCTCCCGCGCGTCCTTACAGGCCCGCAGGTCGGAGAGCAGGTCGTCGGCGGGGACCAGTTCACACCCTGGGGCGTACCGCTCCAGGTAGCGGGCTTCCATCAGCCGCATCCGCAGCCCCTCCACGCCGATCCGGGCCTCGGCCAGTTCCAGCGTCACGCTGGCCTGATGGAAGGCCAGCGCAGGCCCCTCCTCGTCGGTGTAGGGGAACGGATCGAGAGCGCAAAGGGCCGTCTCCAGTTTCGGCATCTCCAACGCCGGGAGGAGAATGGCTGGCGGGGCATCCACGGGGAAGAACGCCAGCACCGGCCGCTCGCTGAGGTGAAAGGAGAGGCCGGTGAGGTACAGGAGGTTCGCTCCGGGCACCAGCGCGATGCAATCGAGGCCGTCCCGGACCGCCCTTTCCTGCAATCGTTGGAGGCGCTCCACCGTCATCGGGCCCGATTATATCCGGTTTCCGACCAACGAGCAACCTCGCTTTCTCACGGGAGGTCCCCGCAGGCACTCTCGCCTTCGTTACTCGGACGCGAGTTCCGCACCCCTGTCCCCACCTCGCGGATACGGTCCCCACCAAGAGGGGTGCGCTTCTGTTTGGGGCGAAGGTGTCCATCGGCCCTTCTCAATCCGCCCCTATTCTGAAGCACACCCCACCAAGAGGGGACGATTGCACAAACTGTGTTTCCGGCTATAATTAAATCCGTCAAGGAAAATGAGCCCTGCGAACGAGTCGAGAGAACGAACATCCCTGCCTTCGGAGCGATCGTTGGATCTCACCGGCGGTGAGGCGTCCGACGATCTCTCCACCCGTCTCATCCACGGGGAAGAGAGCACCCTGCCTGGAAGGGGGCAGACGGACGGTAGGCTGGCACAGGGTTCCCTCCTACAGGGCCGGTACCGCATTCTGAGCGTCCTGGGGTCGGGGGGGATGAGCACAGTCTACAAGGCTCAGGACCTGCGCTTCCCCCGCGTGGCCCGCCTGTGTGCGATCAAGGAGATGAGCAACACGATCCTCGACCCTCGTCTCCGGCAACAGGCTCTGACCAACTTCGAGCGGGAGGCTAGCCTCCTGGCGACCCTCAGCCACCCGGCGATCCCCCAGGTGTACGATTACTTCACCGAAGGAGACCATTCCTACCTGGTTATGGAGTTCATCTCCGGCAAGGACCTGGAGGCCCTGCTGGAGGAGATGGAAGGCTTTCCCCCCGAGGAGGAGGTCATCCGCTGGGCGCTGGAGATCTGCGACGTCCTGAAGTACCTCCACAACCACAAGCCCCACCCCATCATCTTTCGCGACCTGAAGCCTTCGAACATTATGCTCGACGACCAGGGGCGCATCCGGTTGGTGGATTTCGGCATCGCCAAGGTGTTTCAGACCGGGAAGCGGGGGACAATGGTCGGCACGGAAGGGTACGCTCCCCCGGAGCAGTATCGAGGCATCGCCAGCCCCCAGGGGGACATCTACGCGCTGGGGGCCACCCTTCACCATTTGCTGACCAAGCAGGACCCCCGACTGGAGCCCCCCTTCTCGTTCCGCGAGCGGCCGATCCAGGCGGTGAACCCCCTTGTCTCGGACGAACTGGTGGCCATCATCGATCGAGCGCTGGAGTACGATCCTCAGCGTCGGTTCGCCTCCGTCGAGGAGATGCAAAGGGCGCTGCTCCGGCTGTCGGCGACCAAGGGGATCTCTCCAGGCGTTTCGAGACCCCGGGCTGCCCCGGCGCGGGGGCCGAAGCCCCTCTGGACATTCGCCTGCGAGGACGAGATCCGTTCCAGCCCGACGGTCGTGGACGGTATCCTGTACGTCGGTGCGTACGACAACAACCTCTACGCCCTCGACGCCGGGAAAGGCACGTTCATCTGGAAGTACCCGACTGAGGGTGGGGTCGGTTCCTCTCCTTGCGTATCCGAAGGCCGGGTCTTTGTTGGGTCTAAGGATCACTCCCTCTACGTTGTCGATGCCCGAACGGGGCGTCTGGTGTGGACGTTTCCGACCAAGGGGCCGATCTTCTCCTCCCCCCGGGTGCAGTTCGGCTACGTCTTCTTCGGCTCCGACGACCGGCACCTCTACGTCGTCCACGCCCGAAACGGGCGGAAGGGATGGACTTTCGAGGCGGAGGCCCCCATCCGATCCACCCCGGCCCTCGGAAAAGACGCGGTCTATTTCGGGGACGAGGGGGGCTCGCTGTACGCCGTCAACGTGGAGGGTCGGCTGCGCTGGCGGTTCCGTTCCCGACGGGGCATCACCTCTTCCCCCTGCGTTGCGGGGGATCTGCTGTTCGTCGGCTCGAAAGACTGGTACGTCTACGCCTTGGAGTTAGGGACCGGCTGGGCGGTGTGGCGGTATCGAACCGAGGGCCCGGTCGTCTCCTCCCCTGCGGTGGCAGAGGGTACGGTGTTCATCGGTTCCGCCGATGGGAAGGTGTACGCCCTCAACGGCGAGAACGGACAGGTGATCTGGCGGTATCAAACGGAAGGACAGGTTACGTCGAGCCCTACGTTCTACGAAGGAGCCGTCTACATCGGATCCACCGATGGCTCGATCTACGCGATCGACGCCCAGACAGGTCGGCTCCGCTGGCGTTTCAAGACCGAAGGCCCGGTCGTCTCCACCCCTTGCGTGGTAAACGGCGTCGTGTACGTGGGCTCGTGCGATCGTCGGATCTACGCACTTCCGGCCTGAACGGCGAGGGGGAAGCCGAATGGGGTTCTGGCGTATCTTTCGTCGGCGTAAAGTAGCACCTCGACCGGAGGAAAAGAGAGAAAAGGCTGAGGCGGCCCTGGCGGCAGACCACTTCCGGGTTGGGTGGGCCACCGACATCGGCCAGATGCGGCAGCGCAACGAGGACGCCGTGCTCGTGATGACGGCCTATCAGACGGGCGGGCACGGCCTGGTCCCCTTCGGCCTCTTCATCCTGGCCGACGGGATGGGGGGGCATCGCCTCGGAGACATCGCCAGCGCGCTGGCGATCCGGACCGTGGCTCGTCACATCATCGCGGAGACCTTCCTCCACACGCTGGAGGGAGAGGAGCCGGGGGCCGACCAGCCCGCCCTGCGCGAGATCCTCATCGACGCATACCATCGGGCCAACGACGCCGTCGCCAGGGAGGTGCCCGGAGCCGGAACCACGCTCACCTGCGTGCTGTTCCTCGGCTCGCGGGCTTACATCGCCCACGTGGGAGACAGCCGTGCCTACCTCGTTCACCCCGACGGGCTGGACCAGATCACCCGGGACCACTCTTTGGTGGACCGGCTGGTGGAGTTGGGGCAGTTGACCCCGGCCGAGGCGGCGAACCACCCCCACCGAAACGTCCTCTACCGGGCCGTGGGACAGAAGGGCGAGTTGGAAGTGGAGACATATATGCGGGTGATCCCGCCCGGGAGCCGCCTCCTGCTCTGTTCCGACGGTCTCTGGGGCGTGGTGGACGAGGGGACGATCTCCCAGATCATCCGTGACGCGCCATCCCCCCAGGCCGCGTGCGACCGGCTGATCCAGGCAGCCAATGAGGCAGGTGGCCGGGACAACATCACCGCGATCCTCGTGGAGCCACCGAGAGAGACGTGATGGGCGACCTACCGGAGAAGGACCCCTACGAGGTTCTGGGAGTCTCCCCGCTGGCTACCCAGGAGGAGATCCGGCGGGCATACCGGGCGCTGGTCCGTCGGTACCACCCCGACAGCGGGACCGAGGAGGCCTCGGCAACGCGCTTCCTGGAGATCCATCAGGCCTACGAACTGCTGAGCGATCCGGCCCGTCGTCGTGCTTACGACCGGCTCCACCGGGAGCGCCGGAGGCGGAAAGGGACCTCCTTCTGGTGGGAAGTGATCCTCAGTCGCTCCATCCTTCCCGCCCTGCCTGAGGAGCAGGTGCTGTACGTCCTGGTCGAGGTATACCCCTCCAAGCGGGTGCCCACCCGACGGGTACCGCTCAACCTGGTGTTGGTCATCGACCGCAGCACCTCGATGCAGGGGGCCCGGCTGGATTACGTGAAGAGCGCTGCCCACCACATCATTGAGGATCTAGCCCCCCAGGACGTCCTGGGGGTCGTCGCCTTCGACGATCGAGCCGAGACGATCGTCCCCAGCCAGCCGCTGACCAACCGCGAGTACGTACACAGCAAGGTTTCCTCCATCTGGGCATCGGGCGGGACGGAGATCCTGCGGGGGCTCTCGGCCGGCCTGGAGCAACTGCGCCGCTACCACGGCCCGGACCGCATCAGCCACCTCCTCTTGCTCACCGACGGCCACACCTACGGCGACGAGGAGGCCTGCGTCGCGGAGGCCAGACGGGCCGCCGGGGAGGGCATCGGCATCAGCACGTTCGGGATCGGCGAGGACTGGCACGAGACGTTCCTGAGCGCCCTGGCCCGCGAGGCGGGAGGTACCTGCGTCTACATCGCCGATCCAGCCCAGGCCCGCCGCGCGCTGCGGAGGGCGGTCCAGGGCCTCTGTGACATCCTCGTCCGCGATCTGTGGCTCACCCCACGCTTCCCCGCACAGGTGCGGTTGGAAAACGTGTTCCGTTGCGCCCCGGACGTGGAGCGGCTGCGCCTGATAGGGGAAGAGATCAGCCTCGGCTCCCTCTCGGTAGATGCCCACCTCTCAGTGTTGCTGGAACTGGCGGTGGCCCCTATGCCACCGGGGAAGCACCGATTGATGCAGTTGGAACTGCGGGGTCTGTTGCCCGACGCAGGGGTGGAGGACCGCCTGGTGGCCGATCTGGAGATCGAGGTGCGGACGGAGGTGGAGGAACAGCCCATCTCCACCGCGATCATCAACGCGGTCAACAAGGTCAACCTGTTCCGAATGCAGGAGCGCGCCTGGCGGGCCCTGGAGGAAGGGCGGAAAGAGGAGGCCCGCCAACAGTTGGAGGCCGTGGCGACCCGGCTTCTGGACCTAGGGGAGACGGACCTGGCCCACATCGCGCTGCTGGAAGCCCAGCGTATGGCCCAGGGAGAGGAAGTTTCCAAACGGGCGAAGAAGGCGATTTACTTCGGAACCCGGCATCTGCGGCTGTCTGAAGGGGGGCAAAAATGATCCAGTGTCCGACGTGTGGCGAAAAATACCGCCCGGGGACCCTTTTCTGCTCCAAGTGCGGCACCTATCTGCCGACCGGCGGCTCGCCGCGAACGGTGACCCTGCCGACCGACCGGCTCTCCGACGTTCCGTACACCCCCCCTGAGACGGGAGGACTGGAACAGGAGGCGCCCGTGGAGTTGCGCGCCATCCGGGTGCGCGTGCTTGAGACCGAGCGGGAGGTTACCCTCCCTCCTGCCAGCGAACTGCTGATGGGACGTCGTGACCCGATGCGGGGGATCTTCCCCGACCTCGATCTGACCGCGGACGGAGGGATCGAGAAGGGGGTCTCCAGGCGACACGCGCGAATCCTCCAGAAAGAAGGAAAGGTCTTCCTGGAAGACGTGGGCAGCGCCAACGGCACCTTCCTCAACGACCAGCGACTGATGCCGTACCTTCCCTATCCCCTTCGGGACGGCGATCGGATCCGGATCGGGAAACTGGAACTGGAAATCCACTTCGAGTAGGGAGTAGTGGACGGAGGAAGGGTATGACGATGACGGTCTTGATCCATATGGTAGGAGAGGATCCCATCGTCGCCGAGATCGAGGACGTGCCCTCTCCCCAGGATCAGTTCCTCACCTGTATGAACCCCAGGCGGCGGGACGGGCGGGAGGTCAGTTACCTGATGCCCGAACTGAAACTCCTGCTGCTTCCCTGGCACCGCATCCAGTGCATCGAGATCCTCCCCTCCGAAGAGGAGGAGGAACTGATCACGTTCGTGCGCGAGTGAGATATGTCCTCTCCAGGCCCCCTCATTTTGGTCGTCGACGACGAGGAACACATCCAGCGTTTGGTGCGGATGAACCTGGAGGTGGAGAACTTCCGGGTCATCACCGCCTCGTCCGGCACGGAAGCCATCGAACGGGTCCGGAAGGACCTGCCCGACCTGGTCCTGCTGGACGTCGGGATGCCGGGGCTGGACGGGTTCGAAACGCTCCGGCTGATCCGCGAGATCTCCGAGGTGCCGGTGATCATGCTGACCGTCCGCTCGGACGAGGAGGACATCGTCCGCGGGTTGGAGTTGGGGGCGGACGATTATATCACGAAGCCGTTCCGCACCCGCGAACTGAGCAGCCGCATCCGGGCCGTGCTGCGCCGCACGCGGGGCGTCCCGCCGGAGACCGCCGTCCTCAAGATCGACGACTATCTCAGCGTGGATTACAACCGTCGGGAGGTCATCGTCGGCGGGAAACGGGTGAAACTGCGGCCGACCGAGTTCCGCCTCCTCTACCACCTCATCGAGAACGCCGGGTGGGTGGTCCCGCACGAGGTGCTGCTGGCGAAGGTATGGGGGCACGAGTACCGCGAAGAGGTCCACTACCTGCGGCTCTACATCACCTACCTGCGCCAGAAGATCGAGCCGGACCCTGCCCATCCCCGGTACATCCTCACCGAGCGGGGCGTCGGCTATCGGTTTGTGGACTTTCGGCACCCCCAACAAGATCAGGGGCAACAAGATCAAGGGAAGGAGGAGAAGCAGCAGAATGGGTAGGACATGCAAAGTGATCGTCACCGGTGCATTCAACGCCGGCAAGAGCTCATTCATCCGCACCATCTCCGACATCCCCGTGGTCAGCACCGAGCGGCGGATCACCGACGAACTGGCCCGCATCAAAGGGGAGACCACGGTAGCGATGGACTACGGCCAGGTGAACATTGGAGGGCGGCTGTTCCACCTCTTCGGCACGCCGGGGCAGGAACGGTTCGAATTTATGTGGGATATTCTTTCCAAGGAGGCCGACGCGCTTTTGATTCTGGTGGACAGCACCGACCGGTCCTCTTTCCCGACGGCCCGCCGCATCCTGCGTCGCCTGCGGAGCCGCCGCCGACTTCCCTACCTGGTCGTCGCCACCAAACAGGACGGGCGACGGGCGATGCCTCCCGAGAAGATCGCCGCCGCCCTGGGAGTCCGCCCCCCCTCCTTCGTCGTCTCGTGCGACGCCCGCAGCAAACAGAGCGTTCACGCCGTCCTCGTCCAACTGGCGCAACTGATCCGATAGGATCCTGCCGCTGCCAGCGGAAGGGCACCGACCCCCTCGGCCGGTGCCCTTTTTCTATCGCAACTCTAACACGCCTCTTGCGTGAATCTAACGAAAGGTCGGCACAATGAAAGCGCCTGAAACCGGTGGGAAAGGAGGTGATGAGGATGTCCAACCTGATGCGGTGGGAACCTTTCCGGGAACTGATCAGCCTGCGTGAGGCGATGGATCGTCTGTTTGAGGAGTCCTTCGTTCGGCCTTGGGGGACGTGGCTGCGGCCCAGCGAGTTGGGCACGGTGGCCGTGGACATGTATGAGACCGACGATGCCGTCGTGGTGAAGGCCTCCGTCCCCGGCGTCAAGCCTGAGGACTTGGACATCAGCATCACCGGCGACACGCTCACCATCCGGGGGGAGACCAAGCGGGAAGAAGAGGTGAAGGAAGAGAACTACATCCGCCGCGAGCGGTTCTACGGCACCTTCTGCCGCACCCTGACGCTGCCGGTCCCGGTGGTCGCCGATGATGCGGAGGCCGAGTTCGAGAACGGCGTCCTCACCCTGACGTTGCCCAAGGCGGAAGAGGTGAAGCCCAAGACCATCAAGGTCAAGGCCAAGTAGCAGGAGGTGAAGGATGACCATCCGCAACTTCGACCCGTTCCGCGAGATGATGAGCCTCCGCGAAGCGATGGACCGGCTGCTGGAGGAGTCCTTCGTCCGGCCGCGCCGGACCTGGCGGCAGGAGGGAACCCCGGATGCGCCGCTGCGGTTGCCGGTGGACGTCTACACGACGCCGGAGGAGATCGTGGTGGTCGCTTCGTTGCCCGGCCTGTTGCCGGAGGAGGTGGACATCACCATCGAGGGGGACACGCTGACCATCCGCGGTGAACTGCGTCCCCCGCTGGAGAACGTGGAGTACCTGTTCCAGGAGCGGCCCTACGGCCACTTCGCCCGCTCGCTGACCCTCAACGTTCCGGTGGATGTGGAGAAAGCGGAGGCGGTCTTTGAGAACGGTGTGCTGACGCTGACGCTGCCGAAGAAAGAGGCGGTCCGCCCGAAGTCCATCAAAGTGAAGACGAAGTAGTCGGCTTCGGGGCGGACCGAAGGGGCGGGAGGAAACCCCGCCCCTTATCTTGTTAAAATAGTACCTACTTCCTATTGTATTGCCAGGTGCTCCGTGCTATGATAAGAGCCGAAGCGAAATCCACAGGTTAGGAAGGAGGTGAAAGAGAGATGTTGTACCTGCCGAATGAAGAGGGCCAGGGGCTGGTAGAGTATGCGTTGATCATTGTTCTCGTTGCTATCGTCGTGATCGCCGTCCTGACCCTGCTGGGCAACCAGCTGCAGAACGTCTTCAACCGCATCACCAACGCGCTGGCGCCGACGAGCTAGTACGGCGGATCGCAGACGTCACCAGCCCAGAGCCCCCCTCGACGGGGGCTCTGGCCTTTTTTTGCGTCCCCTCGTTTCCCCTCCGACGAAACAAGTGATATACTGGGGCAGTGGGAAACGGACGCGAGAGGAGGTAGGGTGATGGCTCTGTTGTTTCTCGATTCGGCTGACCTGGACGAGATTCGAGAGGCGGCGTCGTGGGGGGTGGTGGACGGGGTGACGACCAACCCCACGCTGATGATGCGCGCCGGCACGGCCGACCTGAAGGCGAACACGCTGGAGATCGTGCGCATCGTCCAGGGGCCGGTCAGCGCCGAAGTGGTCAGCACCGACGCGGAGGGGATGATCGAGGAGGCACGGGAGATCCTCTCCTGGTCGGAGCACGTCTTCGTCAAGATCCCCTGCACCGTCGAGGGCCTGAAGGCGATGCGGGAGATCTCTTCCTGGCCCAACGGGCGGATCAACGCCACGCTGATCTTCTCCCCCGCTCAGGCCTACCTGGCAGCCAAAGCCGGAGCCACCTACGCCTCCGTTTTCGTAGGCCGGATGGACGATGCGGGGCTAGAGGGAATGGCGGTGGTCCGACAGACACGGGACATCTTCGACAACTACGGTTTTTCCTGCTCGTTGCTGGCCGCCAGCATCCGACACACGGGCCACGTGGTCGACGCCCTTCTCGCAGGGGCCGACATCATCACCGTTCCCTTCAAGGTGCTCCGGACGATGATCCGCAGCCCCTTCACCGATGTGGGGCTGGAGCGGTTCCTGGCCGACTGGAAGAAGGTCGCCGGATAGCCTCGCCTACGATGTGGATCCGCAGCGTAGGGGGGAACGACCGCTCAAGCAGGCAGGAGAGGCGGTAGAGGCCTTCAGTGAACGCCAGGTAGGTTGGATCTTCCACCAGGTCCAGCCCCACCACCTCCAGCCCGGCATCCACCAGCAACGCACGCAACCGATCGGGGGTGTTGGCCCGGTAGAGGGCGGGGAAGGTATCGGCGGTGGACCGGCCGTAGAGCCGCTTTACCAGCCGTCCCTGGGTCCGGCTCAGGAACCGGTTGAGCCACAGGAGAGGGTGACGCCGGTTGGGGGTCAGGAAGACGAAGCGGCCGCCCGGGGCCAACACCCGCGCCACCTCGCGGAGGGCCCGAGCAGGGTCCGGCAGATGCTCCAGCACCCAGGAACAGCAGACGAGATCGAAGGAAGCAGCGGGGAAGGGGAGCCTTTCCGCCTTGCCGCACAGACGTCGAAAGGCGGACAGGCGGTGCTCCTGGAGGGAACGAAGGTCAGGGTCGATCCCCACCCATCGATCCAGCGTGTTGGGGAACTGTTCGACCACGCCGCCACGGCCGCACCCCAGGTCGAGCACCCGCGTCCCGCCCGTCAGGTGGGCCGCGATTCGGTCCCGATAGACGTGAGTGGCAGGCCGCCAGCCAGGGGTCTCCTCCGCGTACCGGTGGCGGTACGCCTCCTGTCGCTTGAGTGAAAGCATCCCCTCATCCGCCCCCCAGGTCCTCGGCGCTGAAACTGTCGGGGAGGAGGTCCGCCACGGTGGTCTCCCGGTAGGTTCCCGAGGTGTCTGCGATGAGCACGACGATCTCCTCGCCGAACTCCCGCAGGGTCTGTCGGCACGCGCCGCACGGCGTCCCACCGTTCTCGGTTACCACGGCCAGGGCCACGAACTCCCGCTCCCCCTCGGAGACCGCCTTGGCGATCGCCACCCGCTCGGCGCAGAGGCCCAGGGGGTAGACGGCGTTTTCTACGTTGCATCCGGTATAGATCGCGCCGGACTTCCCTAAAACGGCCGCTCCAACGCGGTAGCGCGAGTACGGCGCATAGGCCTGCTCGCGCGCCGCCCTCGCCGCTTCGATCAGCACAGCCGGATCAAATCCTTTCATCGGGTTCCCTCTTTTCCAGGCGACCGCGCACTTTCCCGATGCGCCGTCCCTTCACCGTCAGTACCTCAATCTCCAGGCCGTCCACCTGGAGCCGGTCGCCCGGCTCCGGCACCTTACCCAGCGTGCAGTAGATCAGGCCTCCCAACGTCTCGCCCGCTTCGGAGGAGAGTTCGGTCCCCAGGAGTTCGTTCACGTCGTCCAGATCCATCCGAGCGTCGATGATGTATTCCCCCTCACCGATCTGCTCGAAGACCGGCTCCTCCTCGTCGTACTCGTCCTGGATCTCCCCGACGATCTCCTCCAGGATGTCCTCCACCGTCACCAACCCCGCCGTCCCGCCGTACTCGTCCACCACGATGGCCATATGGATGCGGTGCTGTTGCATCTCCCGCAAGAGGTCATCCACCTTCTTCGTCTCCGGCACAAAGTACGCGGGGCGGAGGATCTCGCGGAGCGAGAGGTCGGTGTGTCCATCCCGTAGATACGCCAGCAGGTCTTTGGCGTACAACAGCCCCACGATGTTGTCGATCGACCCTTCGTAAACGGGAATGCGCGAATGGCCGGCCTCGACGACCCGCTCCACCGCCTCCGGAAGCGGGGTGTCGACGTCCAGGGCAACGATGTCGATCCGGGGGACCATCACCTCGCGGGCCAGGGTGTCGCCGAAAGCGAAGATGGAGTAGATCATCTCCCGCTCTTCCTCCTCGATGATCCCTTCCTCCTCGCCGGCGTCCACCAGGGTCTTGATCTCCTCCTCGCTGATCAGCGAGGTTTCGCTGAACGGGACGCCTCCGAACGGGGCCGCCAGCCGGTTGGTGAACCAGACCAGCAGTCGCACCGGGGGCCACAGCGCGATCTGGACCAGCCGGACGATCCAGGTCAGCCGCAGGGCCCACCGTTCTGCGTGGGCCGCGGCCACCGCCTCGGGCACCAACTGGCCGAAGGTCAGAAGCAGAGAGGTGGTGCCGACGAGGATAAGGGTCAGCGCCCCCCCCTGTGCCCAGGCCATCGGCAGGCCGCTGCCGACCAGCGCGTCGACGAGAGGGGGAAGGAGGGTCAGGACCGCCAGGGCGGTTGCCAAGACCGCCAGAAGGGCGTCCCCCAGGTAGAGGGTTCCCAGCAGCCGACTGGCCTCCTCTGCCAGCCGCGCAGCCTGGCGGGCGTTCTGCACCCCTTCCCCGGCCATCTGTCGCAGTCGGCTTCGGCGGACGTGGGTGAAGGCCGCCCTTGCCGCCGCGAGCGCTCCCCGACCGACCACCGCTGCCAGAAGGCCCGCAAGCCCCAGCCAGTTCTCCAGGTTCACCGGTTACGTCCTCCTACCTCCGCCCCTCCGTCCCTCACGTTCCGCTTCTTCACCCTCGCCGGCACCCCGTAAGCCAGCGCTCCGTCCGGCACGTCCCGCGTCACCACGGAACCGGCTCCAATCACGGCCTCCCGGCCCACCCGGACCGGCGCGACGAGCATGGTGCCGGAGCCGATGAAGGCCCGCTCGCCGATCTCCGTCCGATGTTTTCGCTTCCCGTCGAAGTTGCAGGTGATGGTGCCCGCGCCGATGTTGGCCTCCGCTCCCACCTCTGCGTCGCCCAGGTAACTGAAGTGGCCCATCTTGGCCCGCGGTCCCAGCGTCGCGTTCTTGATTTCGCCGAAGTTCCCCACGTGAGCGCCGGCACCGACCCGCGCGCCCGGCCGCAGGTGGCTGAAAGGCCCGATGTCGCTCCCCTCTTCCATCACCGCCCCCTCCACCACCGAAGCCAGCACGCGGCAGCCGTCGCCGATGGTGCTGTCCTCGATCAGCGAGTTGGGGCCGATCTGACACCGTTCTCCAATGACCGTCCGTCCGCGCAGGACCGTGTTGGGCCAGATGACCGTATCCCGCCCGATGCGGACGTCAACCTCGATATAGGTCGTCTCCGGATCGACCATCGTCACGCCGGCTTCCATCCATTGGCGGTTGATCCGGCGACGAAGGGCCGCCTCGGCCTCGGCCAGATGGACACGGGTGTTGATCCCCAGCGCCTCCGTCGGGTCTTCGACGGGAACCCCCCTCACCGGCAACCCCTCCGCGGCAGCCATCCCAACCAGGTCGGTCAGGTAATGCTCCCGCTTGGGCAGGCTGAGTGGAATGCGGTCGACGTGCGACCACAGCCACTCGGCGTCGAAGCAGTACACCCCGGCGTTCAGCTCCCGGATCGCCAGTTGTTCCGGCGTAGCGGTCGCTTCCTCGACGATGGCGACGATCGCCCCGGATTCATCCCGCACCACGCGGCCGAACCCCCGGGGGTCGTCGGCGATCAGGGTCAGGAGGGTGAGGGGACCGGCGTTCTCCTGCTGACGGTCCACCAGTCGGCGCAGCGTCTCCGGCCGCAGGAGCGGCATATCGGCGTAGGTCACGAGCACCAGGTCAGCCCGGCCCCGGAGCGTATCCCGCGCCTGCAACACGGCGTGTCCGGTTCCCTTCTGCTCTCGCTGTTCGACGTAAACGACCTCCTCCCCCACGGCCCGGCGGACCGCATCCGCCCCGTGGCCGACGACGAGGACGGGGGGGAGATCGGTCAGGCCGCGGACCGCGTCGATGGCATACAACACCATCGGCCGCCCAGCCAGGGGATGGAGCACTTTGGGTAGAGTGGACCGCAGACGGGTCCCTTGCCCGGCGGCCAGGATTACCGCACCCACGCGCATTGTCTTCCTCCGTAAACAAAAATGGCCGTCATCCGGCTCCGACGGAGCCGGTCACGGCCTTCTACCGGTACTGGGAACCCCTTTTTACTCGCCGATTCGTCCAAAGTCTAACCGATCGCTGGAGCAGCGGTCGAACCAGGGCCTCCGATCCGTCGGAGGTACATCCGTCCACCAGGCTGGGGCGGTAGGATTCGAACCTACGATCACGGATCCAAAGTCCGTTGCCTTACCACTTGGCCACGCCCCAGCGCAAAGGGCATTTTCACCCGGAAATATATCACATCTTGTTCTCTTCTGCAAGCGGCCGAACTCCGATGGCCCCACCCCAGCGCCAGATGAGTCTTGACAGGCGATTAGTTTTGTGTTATTCTCTATTAAGAATGAATTTCCAAAACCTTTCCCAGGAGAGCCTGTCTCAAATTGCCCAACGCCTGCGCGACCACGGCTACCGGGTCACGCCCCAGAGGATGGCGATCGTTGAGGCGTTGTTCGCCTCCTCTCATCCGACGGCGGAGGAAATCCACCAGCAGATCAGCAGGCGGTTCCCGATGGTGAGCCTGGCCACGGTTTACAAGACCCTACGGGTGCTGACCGAACTGGGCATCGCCAGGGATCTGAAAATAGGGGAACGAAACCGATTCGACGGGAACACAGACCCTCACGCCCACTTGATCTGCATCCGCTGTGGGCAGATCACAGACTTCCCGCTCTCTTCTCAGGGCGTGGCCCTCGCCGAGGAGGTAGAACCTCAGGGGTTCCAGATGTTGTGGTACGACCTTGAGATCTACGGGATATGCAGGCAGTGCCAGGCGAAGAAGGGCTCTTCACCAACCCTATAGAGGAGGTCAAAAATGCAAAAGTGGGAGTGCACGATCTGCGGCTACGTCTATGACCCGGCGGTGGGCGATCCGGATAACGGCATCCCGGCGGGTACCCCCTTTGAGGAACTGCCCGACGATTGGGTCTGCCCGGACTGCGGCGCGACGAAGGACATGTTCGAGCCTATGGCATAAGTCGGACCCACGTTCGGATGAAAGGTGTCATCGATGCGATACGTCATCGTAGGTAACGGCGTGGCGGGCATCACCGCGGCCGCCGAACTGACCAACCGGGCTGCCGGCGCGATCGAAGTCTACACGAGCGAGCCGCACCCCTACTACTTTCGTCCCCAACTCCCCCCCTTCGTGGCCGGGGAGATCCCCCAGGAAAGGCTGTACGCCCGTCCTCCGTCCTGGTACGAAGAACGAGGGATCGAGGTCCATCTTGCCTCTCCGGTGAAACGGCTACTTCCCGACCAAAAGCGCATCCTCCTTGCCGACGGTACGGAGGTCGCCTACGACCGCCTCCTGCTGGCAACGGGCAGCCGTCCGTTCATCCCCCCCGTCGACGGGGTGGATAAGGAGGGGGTCTTCGCGCTGCGCACTTTGGACGACGCCCTGACGATCCGGGAGTACGCGGCCCAATGTCGGGAGGCGGTGGTCGTTGGTGGCGGGCTGTTGGGGCTGGAGGCCGCCCGCGCGCTGAGTGCCCTCGGTCTGGCCGTGACCGTGCTGGAGTTTGCGCCACGGCTCCTGCCCCGACAACTGGACGAGGAGGGCGCGGTCCTCTTCCGCCGCCTGGTGGAAGGGATAGGCCTGCGGGTGGCACTCTCGGCGGAGACGACGGCGATCCTAGGGAACGGCAAGGTGGAAGGAGTGGCCCTTCGTGACGGTCGGAAGTTCCCCGCCCAGATGGTTCTCTTCGCCACCGGGGTACGGGCCAACACCGGTCTCGCTGCCGAGGCCGGGTTGGAGGTGGGCCGGGGGATCGTGGTGAACGAGCGGATGCGAACCAGCGCACCCGACGTCTACGCCGCCGGGGACGTCGCCTCGTTCAACGGCCGCTCCTGGGCCATCATCCCCCAGGCCCGCGCCCAGGCCCAGGTGGCAGCGGCCAATATGGCTGGCGAGGAGGCCATCTACGAGGAGATCGTCCCCTCCACAACCCTCAAGGTCGTGGGGGTGGACCTCACCTCGTGCGGGGTGGTGAATCCCGAGGAAGAGGAGTACCTTGAGATCCGCTCCGCCGCTCCGGAGGCAGGCCGCTACGTCAAACTGGTACTCGGAGACGGCGTAGCCACCGGCGCGGTCGTGCTGGGCGACCGCGCTCTGGCCCGGAAACTGGAACGGCTGGTCGTTCAGAAGGCCGCGATCGATCCGGAGGAGGCCCGCCGCTTGGTGGAGGGCGTAGCGTAGCGCTGAGGTACGCCAGGAAAGGAGAACGGAAAGATGGGCGAAGTGGATTCCTGCGTCCAGCCAGCAGCGGGGCCCCTGATCCCAGAGGCCCCCGAGGAGAAAATCCAAGAAGGAAAGGAGGAGGTTAAGATGATCGCACGTGTCGGCAAAGAGGCTCCCGATTTCGAGGCATCGGCCTACATCCCGGGCGAGGGGTTCAAAAACATCCGCCTCTCCGATTACCGAGGGAAGTGGGTCGTCCTCTGCTTCTACCCCGGTGACTTCACCTTCGTTTGACCGACCGAATTGGCGGCAGTTGCCGCCCGGTACGAGGAACTGAAGGAGTTGGGCGTCGAGGTCCTCTCCATCAGCACCGACAGCCGCTTCACCCACAAGATCTGGAACGAGAGCGAACTCTCCAAGATGGTTGAGGGTGGCATCCCCTTCCCGATGCTCTCCGACCAGGGAGGGCGCATCGGCACCGTGTACGGGGTGTACGACGAAGAGGCGGGGGTGGACATCCGCGGCCGCTTCATCATCGACCCCGATGGGGTGATCCAGGCAATGGAGGTCCTTACCCCGCCGGTGGGCCGCAACCCGGACGAGTTGATCCGCCAGATCCAGGCCTTCCAGCACGTCCGGGCCACCAAAGGAGCGGAGGCGACCCCGTCCGGCTGGACCCCCGGTCAGCCGACCCTGAAGCCGGGACCGGACCTGGTGGGCAAGGTCTGGGAGGTGTGGAAGCCGTAACCGAGCGAAGGGAGGGGGCCGGCGGAGTCGGTCCCCTCCCTTCCCCACGTCTCATCTGCGAGGAGTGGCTGTGGACCCCGTGACGCTAGCGCGGATTCAATTCGGCCTGACGGCCGCTTTCCACTTTCTCTACCCGCCGGTCTCCATCGGACTGGCCTGGCTGGTTGTATATATGGCCTGGCGATCCCTGCGGGACGAAGATCCGATCTGGGACCAGATGACGAAGTTCTGGGTGCGCGTCCTGGCCCTGGTCTTCGCCGTAGGGGTCGCCACGGGCATCACGCTGGAGTTCCAGTTCGGCACGAACTGGGCCGCCTACTCCCGCTTCGTGGGCGACATCTTCGGCGCTCCTCTGGCCGCCGAAGGGGTCTTTGCTTTCTTCCTCGAGTCCACGTTTATGGGCGTCCTCATTTTCGGTCGGAATCGGGTCTCCCGGCGGTTCTACGCCATCTCCGCGCTGATGGTAGCGGTTGGCTCCACCCTATCCGCCTTCTGGATCATCGTCGCCAACTCCTGGCAGCAGACGCCGGTGGCGTATCGGATCGTAGGGGAGGGGCCGTTCCGCCGGGCGGAACTGACCGACTTCTGGGCCGCGGTGTTCAATCCTTCCACCCTGCCCCGGTATCTCCACACCGTCTCCGCCGCGATCCTGACCGGTGCGTTTCTCGTCGCGGGCGCAAGCGCCCACTACCTGCTGAAGGGACGTCACCGGGACTTCGCCCGTCGATCCCTCCAGGTGGGGCTCGTCGCGGCAGCCATTTTCTCCCTCGTCGTCCCCGGCGTGGGGCACTTCCACTCGGTCCAGGTGGCCCGAACCCAGCCAGCGAAACTGGCCGCGTTCGAGGCGCTGTTCGAGACGGAGCGGGGGGCCGCACTGGTCCTCTGGGGCTTCCCCGACGTGTCGGCCCGCACGCTTCGGCTGGAGATCTCTCTGCCCCGGATGCTCAGTTTCCTGCTCGATTTCGACCCCAACTCCTCGGTAGCGGGGCTGGACCAGTTTGCTGAGGAGGACTGGCCTCCCATCGCGGCCGCCTTTTATCCCTACCATCTGATGGTCCTCCTGGGCGGCTGGTTCGTCCTCCTTTCCTGGGCCGGCCTCCTGATGGGAGAGCGGCGGTACACCACCCGCCCGTTCCTCTGGGCCCTCTATGGCTCCACCGTGCTTCCCCTGCTGACGATGGAACTGGGCTGGCTGGCCGCGGAGTTCGGGCGGCAGCCGTGGGTGGTGTACGGGCTTCTGCGGACGGAGGATGCCGTCTCGCCAGTCGTCCCAGCAAGCCACATCCTGGCTACCATCCTCCTCTTCGCCCTGATCTACACCTTGCTGCTGGCCCTCCTCGTCTACCTGCTGAAGCGAGAGTTCGAGCGGGGGCCGGAGGAGGTGGCGAAATGAGTCTCACGGCCCTGCAGACCATCTGGTACGTGCTGATCGGCGTGCTGCTCACCGGTTACGCCATCCTCGACGGCTTCGACCTGGGGGCGGGGGTTCTCCTTCCGTTCGTCGCCAGGGAGGATCGGGAACGGCGGCTGGTTTTCCACGCCATCGGCCCCTTCTGGGACGGGAACGAGGTCTGGCTGCTGACCGGCGCAGGGGCGCTCTTCGCCGCCTTTCCGCCAGTGTACGCTACCGTCTTCAGCGGCTTCTACCTGGCGATGATGCTGGTCCTCTTCGCCCTCATCGTCCGCGCCGTCTCCTTCGAGTTCCGCAGCAAGGTGGAGGAGCCCCGGTGGCGACGGGCGTGGGACTGGACCTTCTTCGTCAGCAGCCTCCTGCCCGCCCTGCTCCTCGGCGTGGCGATGGGGAACGTGGTCCGCGGCGTCCCGCTGACGGCGGAGAGGGAGTACGCGGGAGGTCTTCTCCCGCTGCTGAACCCCTTCTCTCTGCTGGTGGGCGCGGCCGGGCTGGCGATGTTCGTGACCCACGGGGCGATCTACCTGCTGACGAAGACGGACGGGCCGGTGGCGGAGCGGGCGCGGCGGGCGGCCGTGGCGGGATGGACGGCGCTGATCGTCCTGGCGGTTCTCTCCGCCGTCGGCGTGGCTCTGGACGCGCCGGAGCGGCTCGCCAACTTCCGGCGGACGCCTCTCGCCTGGGTAGTCCCCGCGCTGCTGGTCGCCTTCCTCGTCCTCACTCGGCTCGACCTGGCGCGGGGGAAGAACGGGAGGGCCTTCCTTTTCTCCTCGCTGACCATCGCCGGGCTAATGGGAATGGTGGGAGCGGGGAACTTCCCCTACCTGCTGCCAGCCCGCAACGTGCCGGAATACGGTCTTTCCATCTACAACGCCTCTGCCTCCCAGAACACCCTGACGGCGATGCTGGTCATCGCTTTGATCGGGATGCCGCTGGTCATCGCCTACACCGCCTATGTTTACTACGTGTTCCGGGGGCAGGTTCGGGCGACAGAGGAAGGGTATTGACGATCGGCTCAGGGCAACACACTTCACTTCAGGAGGGAACGATGGACTGGGAAGCATTTCTCAGAATTATGATCGAGGATGAGAAAGCAGCGATCAACAAGTACCGACTGGCTATGGAGCAGGCCGACTCACCCTCTCTCAGAGACGCGCTAAAGCGACTGATGGACGAGGAAGGAGTCCACATCGACATCTTGGAGCACGAGATCAGCAAGTTAAAGGCCGCATAGAGGCTTGCTTCGCACTACATCTTTAGGAGGTAAGATATGGGCACGAAAGGTCGATCCATTATCGGGATGAACGTGGACGATCTGGTGGAGATGCTGAACAAGGCCTTCGCCGACGAGTGGCTGGCTTACTATCAATACTGGATGGGGGCCAAACTGGCTAAAGGGCCGATGCGGGAAGCGGTGGCCGCCGAACTGCTCCAGCACGCCACCGAGGAGTTAGGCCACGCCGAGATGCTGGCCCTGCGCATCATCCAACTGGGCGGCACGCCCCCTCTCAGCCCGAAGGACTGGTACGAGATGACCAACTGCGGCTACGAGCCGCCGGAGGACCCCTACACCGAGGTCCTGCTCGACCAGAACATCAGAGGGGAACAATGCGCCATCGAGGTCTACCAAAAACTGGCGGAGGCCACCAAAGATACCGACCCCATTACCTATAATATGGTAGTCCAGATCCTCGCCGACGAGGTCGAACACGAAGAGGACCTACAGGCGTTGGTGGAGGACATCGGCCTGATGAAGAGCCGGGGAGCCTGAACGGAACACGCATCACGCACCACGCATCACGTCTCACGCATCACGCATCACGCATCACGTCTCACGCACCACGCACCACGACCATCAGGATACAGATCGTAGGAGACAAAAGGCAAGATAAGGAGGTGAAGAATGAAAATCGGTGAGAAGATCCAATCGGCGGACTGGAAGGCGGAGAAGCACGTGCCCGTGATCGAGGCACCGGACAAGGTGGAGGCGGGGAAGCCGTTTCAGGTGACAGTCACCGTGGGCAAGGAGATCCCCCACCCCAACACGGTCGAGCACCACATCCGCTGGATCGACGTCTACTTCCAGCCGGAGGGGGACAAGTTCGTCTATCAGGTGGGCCACTTCGAATTCGCCGTCCACGGCGAAGGGACGGCCTACGCCCATCCGACGGTCACCTTCTCGATGCAGGTGGAGAAACCGGGCACGCTGATCGCCCTCTCCCTGTGCAACATCCACGGTCTTTGGGAGAGCAGCCAAGAGATCGGCATCGGGTAGTAGTAGTAGTAGTAGGGGCGACCAGCAGGTCGCCCCAACAGACCCAACGTCGGGGCGACCCGCAGGTCGCCCCAACAGGCCAGACGTAAGGGCGACCTGCCGGCCACCCCAAGAGGAGGTCAACATGCACAAGATGACAAAAGCCAACCTGGAAGCAGCCTTCGCTGGCGAGAGCCAGGCTCATATGAAATACCTGATCTTCGCCAACCGAGCGGAAAAGGAAGGTTTCCCCAACGTCGCCCGTCTTTTCCGCGCCATCGCCTTCGCCGAGGAGGTCCACGCCACCAACCACTTCCGCACCCTGGGCAAGATCGGCCAGACGGCGGAGAACCTGCAGGCGGGCATCGACGGGGAGACCTACGAGGTCGACGAGATGTACCCCGCTTTTCGCGCCGTGGCCGAGTTACAGGAAGAGAACAAGGCCGTCCGCACGATGACCTGGGCGCTGGAGGCGGAGAAGGTCCACGCCGGGATGTACGAACGGGCCCGCCAGGCGGTCCTCTCCGGCAAGGACGCCGAGGTAGGGGACGTCTACATCTGCGAGGCGTGCGGCTGGACCGTCGAGGGGGAGCCACCCGATCGATGCCCCATCTGCGGGGCCAAACGGGAGGCCTTCCGTAAGTTCTAATAAGCCTCCGGAACGGCCGGTAGGGGCGACCTGCAGGTCGCCCCTACCGGCGGGACGGATGATGTAAAATGGGCGAGAAAACCCGGCGCAACCTTTACGAGACCTTCGTCGGTGAGGCGAAGGCCCATCGACGGCTGCTCGCCTTCGCCCGCAAGGCCGACGAGGAGGGATACCCCGACGTCGCCCGCCTCTTCCGCGCCGTCGCCTACGCCGAGGGCATCCACGCCGACCTGGCCCTTCGGCTGATGGGCGAGGCGGTGGTCAAGACCACCGAGGAGAACCTCCAGTCCTCCTTCGAGCGGGAGACGACCGTCAGCCAGGTCGCCTACGCCCGCTTCATCCGCGAGGCGGAGGAGGAAGGAGAGCGCGCGGCCGCCCTGGTCTTCAGCCGGGCGCGGGATGTCGAGGAGGCCCACGCCGCCCTCTACAAGCGCGCCCTGGGATGCCTCCTGCGGGAGGAGCCGTGTGTCTACTACGTATGCGACGTCTGCGGCTACGTGGTCGAAGGGGAGCCGCCCGACGAGTGTCCTATCTGTGGGGCGAAGCGAGAGAAATTTGTCCGTATTGACTGACCCGATGGAACACACCTCCCCCCCCTCCCCCCTCGGGAGAGGGAGAGGACGATGGAAGATCAGCGTTGCGGGAGCGATCGCTCTGAGCGGTCTCCTGTGCACTTTAGCAGCCTTTCCCGGCTCCAGCAAGGAGGGGAGCGACGGCCCCGCACTCCCCCCAGTCCTAGTCACCCGCCGCGGGGAATACGTCACGGGGCTCACCGATGCCACCGACGAGGACCTGGCGTGGATGGCCCGTTTTGACGTCGTCCACGTGGGGGGATTGGCAGACCCTCTCTCCCCCACCCTGATGGCCGAACTGCGGGCCGCTGGCGTCCGGACGATCCTCGCTTACGAATGGATGCCGGCCGGCTACCACTACACCGATGGCTCGGGGGACGATCCCCTGATGACCTGGGCCTACACCCACCGCCCCACCGCTACCCTGAACCCCGATGGCCCTTTTCCCCACTGCACGGAAAGCGGCTACGACTGGTGTGAAGACTACTACTACGACCTGGGCAACCCGGAGGTCGTCTCCCGCCGGGTGGGATACCTGCTCGAGGAGGCCAAGAGGCTGGGATACGACGGCCTCTTCTTCGACTGGGCCAGCGGTCGGTTCATCTATGAGCCGGACTACGGACCGATCTCCCGCACGTACCGCTCTCGCCACCCCGACCGTCCCTATGTCCAAGCGGTGGCTGACTTCTATGCCGCCCTGCGAAACGCCGCTCCCGATCTGATCGTTCAGACCAACCAGGGGTTTCGCGAGGCGGAGCGCCTCCTCCCCCTCGTGGAGTACGATATGGCCGAAAGTTACATCACCGACTACGACTACTTCTCCCGCACCCTCTACGTCCAGGGACGGGGGATGATCACCGTCCCCCAGACCATCTACTACCCACTGAGCGACGATCCGTCCAATGGTCACCTCACCGATACCCTCGACTATCTGGACTATCTGACCGCCATCGATGATGCCCACGCTGGCCCTCGTTTCCGGGGGACCGTCTATATGAATTACGTCGCCCCGGATTACGTGACGACAGGACAGACCATCTCCGGCTATGAAGTCTACACCGCCACGGTGCCCCGCAACGCCATCTATTTCGCCTACGCCGTGTCCAAACTGGCGAGCCAGATCGCCTACACCGAGGTGCCGGTGGACCACCGTCTGGAACGGGACCAGGTTTACTTCTTCGACCTGGGCTCCCCTCTGGGGGAGACATACGAGCGAGCAGCCGACGGCTACGTCCGGTTCTACAACCTGGGCCTGGTGCTGGTCGGTGAGTGGCAATCCGAGACGGAGGTAACCCTGCATTCCCCCTACATCCCGCCCAACGTGCCGGTGTACGACGCTTTCGAGAGGACCTGGCTGACCACAGGACCGGGTGTGCTGACCGTCACGGTCCGCCCCCGACCGGACCCCCTTACCGGCCGGATGGCCCCGTCCGGAAGGGTGTATTTGTACGGGCTGACGAGGCGGCTCTTTCTGCCCCTTTCTATGCGAGGGAGATGATCCTGCGGAGACGACTTGCTTCCGGCACCGGTCGCCCCGCGCAAATTCCGTCCAGAAAGTTCAAGTTAAGGAGGAAAACAATGGCAGTCTTTACAGCGGTCGAGGCACTGAATATGGCCCTTCAGATCGAGAAGAACGGCGAAGCCTTCTACGAAGCCGCCGCCCGCAAGGTGCAAGATGGGGAAATCCGCGCCGTTATGGAGGACCTGGCCGTCCAGGAACGGCGTCACTACAAGGCCTTCCAGAAACTGACCGACCGGGTGGGCGAGCCGCCCACCCTCTCCGCCCCGGAATGGGAGGAATACGACGAGTACGTGCAGATAGCGCTGGAGAACGCCCTCTTCGCCGGGCCGGACAAGGCCCTGGCGATGGCCGACCAGGTCCAGACCGCCGAAGACGCCCTGCGGATGGCGCTGGGCTTCGAGAAGGACACCCTTATCTTCTTCTACGACCTGCGGGAGATGATGCCCGCGGACGAGCAGGACATCGTGACCCAGATCATCGGCGAGGAAAAGGCCCACGTCCGTCGGCTGGCCCGGTTGCTGAGCAAGCGCGCCTGAGGCGTCCGGATGGGCCGCTGGTCGCGCCGACAATTCATCCGCGCCGTCACGCTGGGGGGACTGGGCGCGGTGGCGGCCGCGTGTGGTGCCCGCCCGCGCACCCCCTATCCTTCCCCCACCCCGGCGGGCCCCCGGGCTATCCCCACCCAGCCGGGGCGGCCGCCGCTGACCAATCAGAACCGCCCGTCCTTCAAGCCCACCTGGAATATCCGCTACTTCCAGCCCTACGTCCCCATCGACCACGACCAGTGGCGGCTGACCGTCGAAGGGCTGGTGGAGAGCCCGCGCTCGTTCTCCCTGGAAGACCTGCAGGCGCTGCCGCGGGTGGAACAGAACACGCGAATGAAGTGCGTGGAGTGCTGGTCGGCCCGGGCCGACTGGGCCGGCTTCACCTACGCCGCCCTGGCCGAGATCGTCCACCCCCTCCCCGAGGCGACCTGGGTCTTCTTCGAGTGCGCCGACGGCTACTACGAATCCCTCTCCGTCGACGAACTCTCCCAGCCCCACGTCCTCTTCGCCTACGAGATGGACGGGGAGCCGCTGCGGGACGAGTTCGGCGCGCCGCTCCGCCTCATCGTCCCCCCGAAATACGGCTACAAAGGCCCCAAGGTCATCGTCCGAATGCGGTTCGAGACCCACCAGCAGCGGGGATACTGGCCCACGGTGGGCCCGTACTCGCCCGATGGGACCATCCAGCCTGGGCGGGACCACCCGCTGGACCTCGGCGAGCCACGGGAGATCGACGGCGGGGAGATCACCGAATACTAGGCACGGTTCCACCACCCTACCGAAGGAGGGCAGCGATGGCCTTACAACCCGGATTGACCGGCGAGGCCGGTTGGGAGGTAACCGAGGAAGTTACCGCCGCCCGCTGGGGGAGCGGACTGGTGCCCGTCCTGGGCACCCCCGCGCTGGTCGCGCTGATGGAGCAGGCGGCGGTGGTCGCTCTGGAGGGCCATCTCCCCGCCGAAAAGACCTCGGTGGGGGTACGCATCGACGTCCGCCACCTCGCAGCCACCCCCGTGGGGATGCACGTCCGCGCCCACGCCCGGCTGACCCAGGTGGATGGACGTCGCCTCGTTTTCCACGTCGAGGCCTGGGACGAGGTGGAGAAGATCGGCGAAGCGACCCACGAGCGGGTCGTCATCGACCGGGAGCGGTTCCTGCAACGGGTAGGGGAGAAACGGAAGGGATAGGACTATCCCTTCCACACCTGCCACACGAAGAGCAGGACCATCGCCAAGCCGAGGAGAAGTTTGATCCCCCCGGAGACCAGGCAGCCGGCCAGCCAACCGGCCCCGGCCCGCGCGGTTTCCTTCCAGTCCCGGCGGCGCAGGTACTCCACCAGGAGGACGCCCACGAGCGCTCCCCCCATCGCTGCGGGCAGCGCACCGATCCCACCCACCAGGAGCCCGACGACGAAACCGACGACCCCCAGCCCCGCGCCCGCCAGGAGGGCCTGCCACGAGGCGCCCCCCAGTTTCCCGCCGATCTGGCTGACCCAGATCTCGGCCGTGACGCCGACCGCTGCCAGCAGCGTGATCGCGCCGAAAGTGACGGGGTCGATGGTGGCAAACCCCTCTGCGATAGCGTAGGCCAGTGCCGCCAGCCAGATGAGCACCAAATCCGGCAGCACCGGCACCACCGTCCCCACCAGCCCGACTACCATCACCACCAGGGCCACCCAGAAGGCCCACTGCGGCAGCACCATTGCCCGATTCCCCCGTTTATGATAAACTCGGAGGCCGACCGGACCTCCGAGGGTGAGGGCTGTGGGCCGTGCAGGATTCGAACCTGCGACCAAAGGCTTAAAAGGCCCCTGCTCTACCAGGCTGAGCTAACGGCCCTCGCGCAGGGGGAAGTATAACACGCCGAAGGGGGGTTGTCAACCACTCTATGCGCATCGGCATCCTTTCCGACACCCACGACAACCTGAGGAACGTCCAGGCCGCCGCCGACATCTTGCGACGCGAGGGGATCGCTACCCTCCTCCACTGCGGGGACGTCTGCGGCCCTGCGGTGATCGAAGCGCTGCAAGGCTTCGACCTCTACGTCGCCCTGGGGAACGTCGACCGGATGCCCGCGCTGGGTCTGGCGGTGGAGGCCCTCCACGGCGTCGGGCGGCTGGCCCGCTGGCACAGCCTGGTGCTCGATGGCTCCGCCGTCGCCCTCCTCCACGGCGACGAGGAGCCGCTGCTGCACCACCTGATCCGATCTGGCGAGTTCGCCTACGTGATCCACGGCCACACCCACCGCCGGGACGACCGGCGGATGGGCACCACGCGCGTCATCAACCCCGGCGCGCTGGGAGGAACACGCCACGAACCCCGCTCTTTCTGCATCCTGGACCTGAAGACGGGCGAGGCCCGCTTCGTCGAACTTCAGGAAGGAGGACGCCGAGGATGAGCGAAGACCCGTTCCGATTCTCCATCGCCCTTGAGGTGTGCTGGCGCGACCTCGATCCGCTCGGGCACGTCAACAACGCCGTCTACTTCACTTACTTGGAAACGGCACGCTTCCGCTACCTGCGCGACGTCTGCGGCATCACCGGCCCGCCCCAGGAGATCGGCTTCGTCCTGGCCGAGGCATCTTGCACCTACCTCTCCCCCCTCTCCCTCGGCGAGCGGGTCACCGTCTGGATCCGGGTCAGCGAACTGGGCAACTCCAGTTTCGTCTTCGAATATCGGGTCGAGGGGGAAGACGGCCGTCTGGCAGCCACCGCCCGCACCGTCCAGGTCTGCTACGACCTCGACGCGGGCCGCCCCCGGCCGCTCCCGGCCGAGTGGCGGGAGCGAATCACCACCTACGAGTCTGATCTGTAGTTATCACCGTAGAGACGCAGAGGGCGCAGAGCCTTTTATGAATTCTCCGCGCTCTCTGCGTCTCCGTGGTTCAAACGATAGAGATAGACATCTACCCAGAGGAAGTGGCCCTCCTCGATCCGGTCTCCGTGAGCCTCCAGCCACCGCCACACCAGGTTCCGCTCGTCCCACATCGCCACCTCGGAGCCGATGAACCACACCCGCTCCCGGCCCGAGGTCATCGACCTCATCCACTGGGCGGCCTGTGCCTCGCTCATCTGGTATGTTCCCTCAGGGGTGCGATAGTTGGTGTAGAGCCCATCGGCCCAGCCGTAGGTGGGCGGCCCGAAGTAATAATCGAAGGTATAACGGATGTGGGGAATCTGGAAGATCAGAAGATCCCCTGCCTCGTACCGCTCTTCGACGAAGGCGGCCGCTGCCCGCAGGTCGGCCTTGGTGGGCAGGGCGGACTGGACCCAGAGGTTGCCGCCGAAGACCAGCAGGACCGCCAGCGCCAGGGGGAAGGCCGCCCCCCTTCCCCACCGCCACAGGAAGTCGATCCCCGCGCCGCACAGCAGGTATAGCGCGGGAGCGGCCCAGATGAGATAACGGTCGGTGAACAGCGGCTGTCGCAGCGACACGGCCCAGATCCCCAGCAGCGGCACCGCCATCCAGCCGAGCAGACCGAGGAGCACCTGGCCTCCTCGCGCACGGCCCCTCCGCCCCACGAGCAGCGCCGTCACTCCGAGCAGCGCCGCCAGCCCTCCGGGGAGGGTACCCAGCAACCCTCCCCACGCCCGTATCCCCGTCGTCCATCCGGTCCACAGGATCCCCGCCATCTGACCCAGGGTGTGATGAGGGAAGCCGGTCTCGCGCGGCACCAGCGCGTACCGGATCTCCCACGCAGCCAGGGGGATGTAGGGGAGGGTCAACAGGGCCAGCGTGACGACAGCCCCCAGCCAGCGTCGCCGCCCACGGGGACGCCAGAGCAGCAGGAGGAAGACGTACAGCGGGACCAACAGCGCGCACCAGATATGGAGGTAGAAGGCCATCGTGGTCGCAGCGACGACCGTCGCCCACCACCGGGCCCGGCCTTCCTCCACGGCGCGCCGCAGCGCATAGACGGCCAGGAGGGCAAGGGCGGTGACCAGCGAGTACATCTTGACCTCCTGGCTGTACCAGACCAGATATGGAGAGAGGGCGATCAGCATCGCAGCAGCCGTTCCCGTCTCGCGACGGACCAGACGGGTCCCCAGCACGTAGACCAGCGGCACGGCGAGCACGCCGAACCACAGGGAGAAGAAGCGGAGAGCGCTGACCGAGGTGCCACCGAGGGCGATCCAACCGCGCAGGAGGAAGTAGTACAGCGGGCCGTTGTTGCGGATCATCCCCCTCAGGACGCCGACCAAGCGGCCCGAAAGCGGCTGATCCGGCCGCACCGAGGCGACCGGCGTCGGGGGGCAGGCGCAGGGAGGGAAGGCGGATGGGACGTAGGAGGGATCGACGGCCCGGAGCAGCGCCTGGGGAAAACCGAAGGCGTAGCACAGGGCATCGACCTCGTCCCGCCAGAGGGATTGGGCCTCCAGCGGGACCGCACGGACGGCGAAGGCCAGGAGCACGAGCAAAAGCAGGAAAGCGGTTCGGGGTCGGATCGCGGACGTACGGCTCACCACCGCCTCGCCAGCCGCACCAGAAACCCAACGACCAACCCGGCCACGAAGCCGCCGATGTGGGCGAACCACGCGACGCCGCCGGTCGCCAGGGTCGCCGCCCCCAGACTGAGGAAGCCGTTGAATAACTGGATGACGAACCACATCCCCAACACGATCAGAGCCGGCACGCGGGCGACGCGCATAAAGTAGAAGCCGGGGACCAGCACCCGCACCGGCGCGGCGGGATAGAGCACCAGATACACGGCCAGCACACCGGCGATGGCCCCACTGGCTCCCACGCCGGGGATCTGAGAATGGGGGGCGACGACGACCTGCGCCAGGCCCGCCGCGATCCCGGCCGCGAAGTAGAAGAGAGCATAGCCGACCTTCCCCAGGGCGTCCTCAACGTTGTCGCCGAAGATCCAGAGGTAGAGCATATTGCCGATCAAGTGGGTCCATCCGGCGTGGAGGAACATCGAGGTAACCAGGGTGAACGGCGCCCAGGGATACTGCGTCGGATGGGTGATGTAGTAAGGGACCGCGCCGAACGTCGTCAACAAAACGTCCACGTAGGGCCCCAGGAGCCACTCGACGAGGAAGACCGCGACGTTGAGGCCAATCAGCCCATACGTGACCACCGGTATCCCCCGGCTGCGGATTTCATCCGAGATCGGGATCATCTTCTCTCCCCTACATCCTTACTTCCCTGCTTCCTTGCTTCCCTGCTTCCCCACTTCCCCGCTTCCCCGCTTCCCTGCTCCCCTGCCTTCCACTACCGCCGTCGATTCGGTCGGCGCCAGTACCCCCGGTGCAGGGCCCGCGCCTCGGAGACCACCACGATCGCCTTCTCGTCCATCTCCTCGGCGATCCGGATCACCTCGGGGACGCTCTTGCGGGGCACCAGCGCCTCGACGACGACGACGGGGGCCTCGCGCCCTCGGCCGTACAACTGGGTCGCCCCGAACCCCGCCGCCCGCAGGGCGTCGGCGACCTCGCCGCCGTGGGAGGTGGAGATGATCTGGACCTGTGCGTAGCCCAGGGCCAGCCGCTCCTCCACAGCCAGCCCCAGCCACGTCCCCACGGCGAAGCCCCCCACGTAGGCCGCGATGTTCAGCGCGTTGTCCAGATTGGTCACCACCTTCCCGATGGCGATCACATAGACGAAGGTGCTCAAACTGCCGGTGAGGATGGCCGGGAACTTCCGCCCCTGGACGGTGAGAATGGTGGACAACGTGCTGACGGTGATCCCTATGAGCCGCAACAGGAAGATGAGCAAGGCCTCCGCCGCGATGTCTGTCGTCATACCGCCGTCCTCACTCCGGTTCAGATTGAATCCCCCACCAGTACATATCGGCCAGTCGCTGATGCTCCTGGCGAAGGCGAACGTAACTTTCGTACCGGTGCTGATGGATCTTCCCCTCCTCGAGAGCCGCGATCACGGCACACCCCGGTTCCACCGTGTGGGTGCAATCGGAGAAGCGACACTGAGAGACGTAGGGCGCGATGTCCGGGAAGTAGGCGTCCAGTTCCTCCGGCTCCACGTCGAACAGGGCGAGCGCACGGATGCCCGGCGTGTCGGCGACCCAGCCGCCCTGGTCGAGCGGGAAAAGTTGGGTGACCACCGTGGTGTGCCGCCCCTTGCCGGTGGCGTGGCTGACCTCGCGCACCTTGAGCCCCAGCCCCGGCTGGATGACGTTCAGCAGGCTGCTCTTCCCCACGCCGGAGGGGCCGACCAGGGCGGAGACCTTGTCCTTCAGACGGGCCGCCAGTTCGTCCACCCCCTCCCCGGTCTCGGCGCTGGTGTAGATCACCGGGTAGCCGATCTCCTCGTAGATGCCGAACAACTGGCGTGGAACCTCGGGCTCGACCAGGTCGATCTTGTTGGCGCAGATCACGGCGGGGATCTCCTGCAGTTCCGCCCCCACTAGCAACCGATCCAGCATCCGCAGCCGTGGCTCCGGCTCGGCGCAGGCGAAGACGAAGACCGCCTGGTCCGGATTGGCCAGGATCACCTGCTCCCGTTCCGAGAGGAACCCCTTGCGGTCCCACCGTCGCGAGCCCCGGCCGCCGGGAGGGGGCTCCAACCGGGTGAGGGCCCGTTCCCGCTCCTTCACTTCCTCGATCACCCCGGTTCCGTCCGGCAAGATCTGGATCCGCACCCGGTCCCCCACCGCCACAGGGTCGGTATCCAACCGCGCACGCTTCAGCCGCCCTCGCAGCCTACAGAGGATGTCCCCCTGATCGGTGTGCACGGTGTAGAAGCCGCTCTGTGCCTTGATGACCAACCCGTCGATCCACTCCAATGTCCTTCCTCCCCTCTACGGTGTCGGCGTGGGCACTGGCGTGCCCTCCGCCTCCTGGCAGAGGCGGATGCCTTCCAGGGCATTGGGCTCCTCCGGGTCGATCTGGAGGGCCGCCTCGAAAAGAGGATATGCCCGCTCGCATTGGGCCATATAGAAGTAGCAGAGCCCCAGGGTGTAGTAATGCTCGATGCGGGGCCCCCGCACCGGCTCGGCTGTCCCCTCGAACTCCACGCTGCCGTCCGCCTCCACGGGGAGCGGACCGGTGTTGAACGGCGTGCCGTCCAGCGCGTCCAAGCCCGCGAACCACCCCACGTACACCTGATCGGCCGGGAGGGGAGGCAGCCCCTGGGCGGAGAGGGTGTATCGCCCCGAGAGCACGTCCAGGACCAGCCGTCCCTCCGCACTTCCACCTTCCCTCAAGTAGATCCCCGGCTCCAGCGTCGCCGTCAGGCGGGTCCGCCGGTCGTTGCCCCACTCCAGTTCCCCCTCCAACGCCACATCGGGCGAGGGGTAGAGAATTGGATCCTGGGTCGATTCCACGGTGATGGAGAAGCCGTAGGCCTTCCGCCGGGCCGCCTGATAGGCCAGATCGATCGCCTTCTCGAAGTTGGGGATGGCCGACTCGTAGTTCCGGCGGACCCAGTAGGTGGTCGCCAGGTGGCCGTAGGCCGGGGCGTAGTTCGGATCCGCCTCGATCGCCTGCTCCAGGTACGACTGGGCCAGTTCGTAGTCCTGAATGGCGAAGTAGGTCCACCCCAACTGGTCCAGCGCGTCCGGCCGCTCCGGGTCCAGTTCCACCGCACGCTGGAAGGCCTCCAGCGCGCTGGCCGTGTCGGTGAGGGCCAGGTAGTTTCGACCGATGTCCAGGTAAAGGTGGGCCAGGTACGGATGGATCTCCAGCGCCTGGCGGTACGCCTCGATGGCCCCGCTCCAGTTCCCCAGGTGCTCCAGGACGTATCCGTAGGCGCGGTGGGCGTCCACGCTCCGGGGAGCCAACTCCAGCGCCTTCTGGGCGGCCTCCAGCCCCTTCTCCACCCGCCCGTCGTCGGTGTACGCCTCGGCCAGATAGGCGTAGGCCTCGGCGTAGGCGGGGTCCAGTTCCACCGCGCGCAGGCAGGCCTCGATGGCCTCCGGCACTCGCCCGACCCAGTCGTAGGTCAGCCCCAGCACAGCCCAGGCGGGCGCGGATTCGGGAGCGACGTCCACTCCCTTCTCCCCCCAATCGACGGCCTCCTCCGGACGCCCCTTCAGCACCAGCAGCCGAACCAGGGGCACGTAGAGGCTGACATCGTCCGGTGCCAGGCGGACCGCCTGTTTGTAGGCCTCGATCGCCTGCCCCAGGTCGCCCTGGATGTAGAAAGCCTCCGCCTCGTCCCGATAGGAGTAGGCCGAACGGGTGGGGGTCGGCGTCGGCGTGAAGGGGTTCTCGATCTGACGCCGCTGGATCAGGGTGTAGGCGTAAAGTGCTCCTGCGATGAGGACCAGCAGGAACAGCACACGCCAGGGATTGGACCTTCTTCGCTTCCGCGGGCGGATGTACATCGACGCGACTCTCAATCCAGGATGTGCCGCAATCATAACATCGGGCCAGCGGCAAGTCAAGCAGCCCGAGACGCCCTGGGGCCAGCGAAGACGTGTCCGATAGGGTGGATAGGCCCTGACCAGCAAGCGGTAGATTTGCCACCGGGGTCGATTTGTCTTATAATAACAACGGACTTCGCGTGGGGAAGGTTATGTTGGGAAGCGCGTTCGCCTATACCTATCATAGCGGATTGTAGCGCGCGGCGCGGCCGACGCGCCGCCCGGCGCTACAATCCGTTCCCCGAGGCCCACCAGTGTGGGCCTATTTGTTTACTGGCTCATCCTTTCCATTCACATTTCGGGTTACCCAATCGGGAGCAGAGACTATGGGGAAGAAGTCGATCGATGAACAGGTCGCACTGGTGATGCACGGCGCCGAGTTCGGCGACGAGCAGATCAAGGAACGGATGGCTCAGGAACTGCGAGAGCGATTGGCGGAGGGCCGCCCTCTCCGGGTCTACTGCGGCTACGACCCAACGTCCCCCGACCTGCACCTGGGCCACACGGTCACGATGCGCAAACTCCGCCTGTTCCAGGACCTGGGGCACCACGTGATCTTCGTCATCGGCACCTACACCGCGCTCATCGGCGACCCCTCAGACAAGGACAAGGCCCGTCCCCGGCTCACGCTGGAACAGATCGAGGCGAACGCCCAAACCTACGTCCAGCAGGCGTTCAAGATCCTCGATCCGGACCGAACGGAGGTCCGATACAACGGCGAGTGGCTCTCCAAACTGACCTACAAGGAGATCGTCGAACTGGCCTCGCTGTTCACGGTGCAGCAGTTCCTGGAGCGGGACAACTTCGCCAAGCGATACAAGCGGGGCGACCCGATCTGGCTGCACGAGTTTATGTACGCCCTGATGCAGGGGTACGACGCCGTCGCTCTCCGGGCCGACGTCCAGATCGGCGCGACGGAGCAGCTGTTCAACCTGCTGGCCGGACGGCGGATCCAGGAGCACTTCGGGCAGCAACCCCAGATCTGCATCACCTACCCGATCCTCGTCGGCACCGACGGGAAACTGCGGATGTCCAAGAGCACGGGCAACTACATCGGCATCGACGAACCCCCGGAGGAGATGTACGGGAAGGTGATGTCGATCCCGGACGAGGCGATGCCCAATTACTTCGACCTGGTTACCCGGTGGACCCCAGAGGAGATCGAGCGGTTGAAGGCCGGTCTGGCCGACGGCTCCATCCATCCGCGCGACGCCAAGATGAGGCTGGCCTGGGAAATCGTGGCCTCCCTCCACGGCGAGGAGGCGGCGGACGCCGCCGAAGCCCACTTCCGTCGGGTGTTCCAGGAGCGAAATCTGCCGGAGCAGATGCCGACGTGGGAACTCAGCGAGCCGATCAACGTCGTCGATCTGATCTTCGCGGCCGGGATGGCCCGTTCCAAGAGCGAGGCCCGGCGATTGGTGCAGCAGGGCGCTGTGCGGCTGGACGGGGAGCGGGTGAGCGACATCGAAACGACGATCGAGCCGAAGGAAGCGGTGCTCCGGGTGGGCAAGCGTCGCTTCCTCCGCCTGGTCCCCGCTTCGTGACGCGCCCCCTTTCTTCCAGGGGACCACGTTCTTCGTGAAGGCACGGCAAATGCCCTACTGCGTCATCGACGGCCTGCGGATGCACTATCTGCTGGAGGGGGACGGGCCCGCGGTGCTCCTCCTCCACGGGCTGGGGTCCCGGGGTGAGGACTGGATGCCCCAGATCGTCGCTCTGGCGGGGGCGGGGTACACCGCACTGGCCCCCGACCTGCGCGGCCACGGCAAGACCGACAAGCCGCCCGGCCCTTACACGATCCACCAGATGGCGGACGACGTCAATGGGCTGCTGGAGAGGCTGGTGGTCGAACGCGCGGCCGTCGTAGGGCTTTCGCTGGGCGGCTTGGTGGCCCAATCCCTGGCCGTTCGGCACCCGGCACGGGTCCGGGCCCTCGTGCTGGTCAACACCTTCGCCCGGCTCCGCCTTGCAAGACGGCGGGGATGGTCCCTCTTTCTACGTCGGGGCTGGTCAATGGTCGCCGGGGGGATGAAGAAACAGGCCGAAACGGTGGCCCGGGAACTCTTCCCCCGGCCCGAGCAGGAGGGACTGCGCCGAATCGCGGCCAGGCGGCTCGCGGAAAACGACCCCGCTGCCTACCAGGCCACCGTCTGGGCGGTGCTTCGCTTCGACGGGCGGCGAGACCTGGAACGCATCCAGGCACCGACGCTGGTGGTGGCAGGGGCGGAAGATACGACGGTGAGTCTGGAGGCAAAGCAAGAACTGGCGACGCGGATCCCCAACGCCCGGCTGGAGATCGTCCCGGGTTCCGGGCACGCCACGCCGCTGGATCGGCCGGAGGCGTTCAACCGACTGCTCCTGGAGTTCCTGCGCGGTTGATCCCCCTTTGGGGAAACCTGCGGGGAGGTTGTCCTTCTCCCCCCTCGTGCTATACTCTCCCCGGAGGGAACGACGGTGAAGAACGAACGGACCGCGATCAACCTCCCCCGCCGCCTGGCCGACCTGCGGGGGTTGCTGGAGGCCCTGGACTGGGACCGGCTGTCGTTGGCCGTGCAGCAGGAGGCCGCCGCCCGACTGGCTATCGTCGGGCCGGTCAACGCCGGAAAGTCCACGCTCTTCAACCTCCTCAAGGGCCAGAAGATCTCCCCGGTCACCGCCGTGCCTGGCACCACGCGGGAGGTGGTCGAGGAACGGATGGGGCCGTTCATCCTGGTAGATACCCCCGGCTTCGGGGAGGTCGACGGGGTGGACCGTGCGGAGATCGCGCGGCGGGCCGCCGAGGAAGCGGACGTGGTTCTCCTTTTACTGGATGCAGCCGCTGGCCTGCGCCAATCCGATTACGAGATCTACCAATCGCTCCTAGGGGCCGGGAAGCCCGTGGTGGTAGCGCTGAACAAAGCGGACCTGGTCCAGCGGGACCTGTCGGCGGTGCTGGAGGACGCGGAGCGGAAACTGGGGGTCCGGCCCATCCCCATTTCGGCCAAGACCGGCTGGGGCGTGGCTGCCCACCTCATTCCGACCATCGTCGAGGCCCATCCCTGGATGCTGGTTGCCCTGGGGCGGGCGCTGCCCGCTTACCGGCGGCGGCTGGCCCAGCGGCTGATCCGCAGCGCCGCCCTCCTCAACGGCCTCATCGCCGTCGAGCCGGTGCCGGGGCTGGACGTTCCCCTCCTCCTGGCGGGACAGGTACGGATGGTCCTGCGCATCGCCGCCATCTACGGCGAATCCCTCTCTGCCCGCCACGCCAAGGAACTCCTCACCACCATCGCGGGCGGCGTGGGGCTTCGCTATCTGGCTGGCGAACTGGCCAAAGTGATCCCCGGGCCGGGATGGGTCGTGGCGGGTGCCGTCGCAGGCCTCGGCACCTGGGCGATGGGACAGACGGCCGTCGCCTACTTCGAGCACGGCAAGCGGCTCACCCCGGTCCAGTTGAACGAGATGTATCGCCGCCTGCGCTGGCCCCGCCGTCGGCCACAGGCGGCGAGGGAGGGGAAAGGAGGTGAAGGATGAAAGAGCAGTTCATCCGCGACCTGCGACCGGGCGATCGGGTCCTCAGTTTCTTCCTCGTCCGCTACAAACAACTGGAGCCCTTCCGCGATCGGACGCGCGGGGAGTTCCTCACCCTGATCCTGGCCGACCGAACGGGTGAGGTGCTGGCCCGGGTCTGGGAGGACGCACCCGCCGTGGCCGAGACCTTCCAGGAGGGTCAGGTGGTCAAAGTGCTGGGGCGGATGGAGGAGTACCTAGATCGCTGGCAGGTGATCGTCGAGAAGATCCGCCCGGCCGAAGAGGGAGAATACGACCTCGCCGATTTCCTCCCCGCCACCGAACGGGACATGGGGGAAATGCTGGCAGAGGTGCGGCAGACCATCGACGAGGTGAAGAACCCACACCTGCGGGCCCTCCTGCTCCGCTTCTTCGACGACCCCGAGTTCGTCGCTCGCTTCTCCCGCGCCCCCGCCGCCCGGCGGGTCCACCACGCCTACCTGGGAGGGCTTCTGGAGCACACGCTGGAAGTGGTCCACCTCTGCCGGTCGCTGATGGAACTGTACCCCCAGATCCACCACGACCTGCTGCTCACCGGCGCGCTCCTGCACGACGTCGGCAAGACGCGGGAGTTCGTCTACGAGACCGACATCGCCTACTCCGACGAGGGGCGATTGCTGGGCCACGTGGTCCTGTCGCTGGAGATGGTGGACGCGGCCCTGGCGGAGATGGAGGACTTCCCGGAGGAACTGGCGTTACGCCTGCGCCATATGATCGTCAGCCACCACGGTCGGTATGAGTGGGGATCTCCCCGACGGCCGAAGACGCTGGAGGCGGCGGCTCTACACTACGTAGAGAACCTCAGCGCCCAGGTCAATCGGTTCCACCGCATCATCGCCACGCGCCGAGACCGCACCCGTCCCTGGACCGAGTACGACACGTTGCTGCGGCGGTTCCTCTACGCGGGACGGGAGGGGGAGGAAGACCTTCCCGCGGAGGAAGAGGGGCCTGCAGCGTAGGGTGCGCAGCGGTGGGGGCGGGGCACCACATATCTATCGCTGCCGGAAGGCGGCCCCCCACGCCCCCCCGCCCAGTAGCACCGCCCCCACCGCCAACAACAGGACAGGCAGCGCGCTGCCGCTTGGAATCGGTACGCCCGCAGCGAACCAGAGGGCCAGGACCACGCCGCCGCAGAGCAGGTACCCCACCGTCCGAACCTTCATCCCTCACCTCTACCGGCGCTCAGATCAACTCTCCGCCTTTAAGCATACCACACCGCGGGGGGACTTGCTGGACGAGAAGAGGACGCCCAAGCGACGCTTCACCACCGGAAAACCGTCGGTCGAGCGACGCAAACCCTGCGTTTCTCCGACGGCCCAAAGCAGCGGAAAGGGGGCCGAGAAAATGACGCGCCCACCTCAGGCCCTCCCCCAGATCAATGGCTAGGCTCGGAAAGGGATCCTCTCTTCGTCTGGGAAAGGGCCCGAGGTGGGCCACAAGAGGGTACCGTGCGGACCGGGCTCTCCTCACACACCCACCCTCCGGTCCACTCACCATTATACCAGGGGAAAAAGGGGCGACCATTGCAATCGCATTGCAATTTCACCGCCCGGCGGGCGAGGCGAGACGGCGGCGCATCCGCAGGGAGGGGTGCGCTTCCGTTTGGGGACGAAGGGGTCCCTATTCTGAAGCACAGGTTCGCTTGCTCCCCTGCCCCCCTGTGTTACAATTGGAAACAGTGGCCGGTGCGTCGGGGCGCTCGGCGACCTGGAGGGAAAGCGTGGTAGCGCGGCACGAGATCGTAGAGCGGCTGAGGAGCGTCCGCCTCTTCTCCAACCTCAGCCTGTCCGCCCTGGAAGACCTGGCAAAACGGGTGCGCTCCGTCGAATACACACGGGGCACCCTCGTCTACCGCCAGGGAGAGCCAGGGGACCGGTACTTCATCGTCCACCGAGGAAGCCTTCGGGCGACCCGGATCGACCCGGAGGGCGAGGCGGTCGAAGTACGGCGGCTGGGCCCCGGAGAGGGCGTCGGGGAGACGTCCCTGCTGCTGGGGGACGTGCGCGACGTGACCCTTGAGGCGGTGGAACGGAGCGTCCTGCTCTACATCGAACGGGCCGATTTCGAGCAGTTCCTCGAGGAACATCCCCGCGCCGAACGGGCGTTGGTGATGCGCCCCGACGTGGCGGAACGCCGTCGCTATCCCCGCTTCCCGTGGATGGAGGAGGACGAGTTCCCCATCAAAGTCCTCCATCGGCACCCGGTGATGCTCGTCCTCCGTCTGATCCCCTTTTTGTTCATCCTGACGCTTTCGGCCGCGGGCATCGGCGTGTCGATCTCGTGGATACTGTCCCTGGCGGACTACGGTGGGTGGCTCATCCCTGTGCTCTCCCTACTCCTACTGCTCGCCGCGACGATCGGCGCGGCGGGAGCGGTCGTGTTCGGTCTCTCCCGCTACGTGGACTGGCGGAACGACCTCTACATCGTTACCAACCGCAGGGTAGCCCATCGGGAACGAACCGGACTCCTGGGCCTGGGGAAGGAGAACCTCTCTGCGGCCCCCATCGACGCCGTCCAGGACGTCAACGTTACCCGGATCGGAGCGCTGGCATCGCTCTTCAACTTCGGCGACCTGACCATCGAAACCGCGGGGGGAGGAGGGCGGGTCGAGTTCTTTACTATCCCACACCCGGAGGTGGTGCAACAGGCGATTCTCCAGCAACAGGCCAGAGCCCGAGCCCTGGCCCGCATCCAGCAGCGGGAACAGATCCGCCAGGTTATGTACCGCTACTTCGGAAAGGAACCGGGCAAGCCCTCCCAGGAACAGCCCTCCGCCCCGCCGGAGGAAAGGCGGGCAAGAAGCCGTCTGCGCGGTTGCCTCCTCCTCCCCCTCAGCGTCCTCAGATATTTCTTTCCCCCTCTATGGGAACGGAACGGCGAGCAGATCACCTGGCGCAAGCACTGGGTGGAGTTGTTCCGCACGGCCGGCCTCGCTCTGACGATGCTGGTCATTTCCCTCTCCGCCCTTGTCTCCCTCCTCGCCACCCAACCGGCTTCCCCCTCCCAGCCGTCCGCCGCGCAGCCGTTCCGCGTGCGTCTATCCCTCCTGGGATTCCTTTTCCTCTCCACCTTCGTCACCCTCCTGTGGTTCCTGTGGAAGTTCGAGGACTGGCGTAACGATTACTATCAGGTAACGGCGAACCGCATCATCCACGTGGAGCGGAAACCGTTCTACATCCGCCACGAGCGGCGGGAAGCAAGCCTGGATGCCGTGACCAACGTGCGGGCGGAGAGGACGTTCTGGGGGCGGGTTCTCCGGTATGGGGATGTCGTCGTGGAGACCCGCACTCCAGAGGGCGTGTTCCACTTCCGCGCCGTGGCACGCCCTGAGGCCGTCCAGCAGGAGATCTTCGCCCACGTGGCCGCTTTCAACCGGCGACGTCAGCAGCAGGAGGCCCAGCGGCGTCGAGCCGAGATGGTGGACTGGTTCATCGCCTACGACGAATTTCGTCGCCCCCGTCCCGAATCCTCCCAAGAAGGTGAATGATGGCGCTACGAACGATCGTCTTTTCGGATAACCCGATCCTGCGTCGGCGGTCCAGCCGGGTGGCCCGTATCACCCCGGACATCCGGCAGTTGGTCGAGGATATGTTCGAAACGATGCGCGCGGCCAACGGCGTCGGCCTGGCCGCAGTGCAGGTCGGCGTGCCGCTGCGGGTCATCGTCGTCGAAATCCCGGAGGACCTGGACGACCCTGACGCCGGGACCTCCCTGGCACTCGTCAACCCCGAACTGGCCCGTGTCTCCAAAGAGACCGAGGAAGGGGTCGAAGGCTGTCTCTCGGTCCCCGGCTGGCTCGGCAATGTCCTCCGCCACCGACAGGTTACCGTGAAGGGCCTCGACCTCAAGGGCCGAAAAGTCCGTCTGCGGGCCACGGGCTACCTGGCCCGCGTCCTCCAACACGAGATCGACCACCTCAACGGCATCCTCTTCATCGACCGCACGGACGAGATCTGGCCGGTCGAAGAGGGGGAGGAGGAGATGGCGGAGGCAGAGGCAGCCGCCCGACAGGGAGGTGGGAGGACCGAGGGACTTCTGGAATAGTTGGATCGCTCCGAATGGACGAAGCGGCCCTGATCCGCGCCGCCCAGCGCGGGAACCTGGATGCCTTCAACGAACTGGTGCTGACGTATCAGCACCGGATCTACAACCTCGCCTACCGCATCCTGGGGGACCCGGCCGCCGCGGAGGACGCTACCCAGGAGGCCTTTATCGCCGCCTACCGCAAGATCGGTTCCTTCCGTGGCGGCTCCTTCGTCTCCTGGCTCCTGCGCATCGTCGCCAACCGGTGTTACGACGAACTCCGTCGCCGGAAGCGACGCCCCAGCGTCCCCCTGGAAGAAATGGCGGCGGAGGACGAGGAGATCAACCCCGCCCTGATCAACGGCAGCGCGTCGCCAGAGGAGCACGCTGAGCGGGCCGAACTGATCCGTCTCCTTCAGACGGCCATCGCCACGCTCCCCCCCGACCAGCGGGTGGTCCTGGTCCTCTCCGACGTCGAGGGGCTCTCCTACGCCGAGATCGCAGCGGCGATCGACGTGCCGGTAGGGACGGTGAAATCCCGCCTGGCGCGGGCCCGCGTCCGTCTGCGGGACTACCTCCGGGAGCGGGGGGAACTTCTTCCCCGCGCGTATCGTCTTGAGGGTGAGGATTGAAGGATGGGATGGAAACGGAAAGCGATGCGGACGGATGAACTGCTGTCCGCCTACCTGGACGGGGAATTGAACCCTAAAGAACGGGCCCGTCTGGAGGCCCGCCTGGCCGCCGATCCGGATTTGAGGGAGCGGCTGGAGGAACTGCGGCGGACGATCGCCCTGGTGCGGGGGTTGCCGCGGGTGAAGGCTCCCCGCAACTTCCTGCTGACGCCGGAGATGGTCGCGCCGGCGCGTCGCCGCCCGGTCCTCCTGGGGCGACGGCTGGCCCCGGTCCTCACCCTCGCCACGGCGATGAGCGCGCTGGCCTGCGCGGTGGTGTTGATCGGCAACCTCCTGACGTTCGGCCTCGGGGGGATGGGGGCGGCTCCGGCCGCCGCGCCGCCCCGCCAGGTGGCCCTGGAGCCCGCGACGGAAGAGGCTGCCCTCGCCCCCCTCCCCGAAGAGGCGACCGAGGAGGAGCCGATGATAGCAGCGGGCGTCGTCACCGCGACGGCGAAAGTGAGCAGGACGGTCGTGCCCGAGGCCGCGCTGGCCCCTGGGCGAGCGATCTCCCCGACCATCGTCCCGTCCCCCTCTCCGACGCCTCAGCCGCAGATGGGGGCCGCCGATACGGGGAGAGAAGAGGCAGGGCCAGGCACGCCCGCTCCCCCGGCCCCGGCGGCAGAGAAAGGCGGCACGCTTCCCCCCGGCGCGCCGCCCCCCTCCCGACCCGGCTGGCCCCTTCTGGCTGGAGGGCTCGCTCTGCTCACGCTGGTCCTGCTGGTCGTCACCGTCCTGGCCTGGCGCGCCCAGGAGTGAACCGCCGGCCCGGTGCGATCCCGGGTCCGCAGGCTCAACCGGCTTCAGAAGCCACCGGCAGCCAGATCGTGAAAGTGCTCCCCTCGCCCAGCGTGCTCTCCACCTCGACGTCCCCCCCGTGCAGCCGGATCAGTTCCCGGGCAATGGTCAGCCCAACGCCCACCCCCTGCTGCTCCAGACGGTCCCTGCCGACCTGTCGGAACCGCTCGAACAGACGGGGGATCTCCTCCGCGGGAATCCCGATCCCTCGATCGATCACGGAGATCTCCACCCGGTCGCCCCGGGCGCGGGTCCGGACCGTCACCCGTTTCTCGTCCCGCAGAGAAAACTTGATCCCGTTGTCGATGAGACGCCCCAGCGCGTCGGAGAACAGCGGTTCGCAGAGCAGAACCGGAGGGAGGTCGGCCTCGGCCTCTACCTCCAGGACCACCCCGTGCTCCGCCGCCCGCCGCTCGTATTGGTGGACCGTCCGTTCGACGACCGTACCCAGGTCGTGGCGGACGGTGGCGAGTTTCTGGAACTCCGCCGCCGTGTGCCCCGTGTCCAACCGGATCAGGAGCAGCAGGTCGTTGACCAACCGGGTGAGACGGTCGGCCCCGCGTTTGATCCCGGCGAGGAACTCCTGCAACTCCTCAGCGGAGAGGTCCTCCAAGTCGTCCAGGGCCAGTTCGGCGTACCCCGTGACGTAGGTGAGGGGCGTGCGGAGTTCGTGCCCCAGAATCGTGGTGATCTGCCGTTTGAGTTCGTCGAACTCCTCTTCGGTCGCCTGGCGGATCTCCCGGGTTCGGGCCAGGCGGGATCGGATCGCCACCACCAGTTCCTGGGGGTCGAACGGCTTGGTGATGTAGTCCTCCGCCCCCATCGCCTTCCCCTTCAGCACATCCTCCCGCTCCGCCTTGGCGGTCAGGAAGATGAACGGGATGGTCACCCATTCCTGGCGGGCGCGGACCGCTTCGTAGAGGGCGTAGCCGTCCATCCGCGGCATCATAATGTCGGCCAGGATCAGGTCGGGGCGGAACGTCTCCATCGCTCGCAGCGCCTCCTCCCCGTCGTCGGCGGTGAGGACTTCGAAGCCCTCCTCCTCCAGGATCGTCCGAATCGCGTTCTGCATCGGCTTGTGGTCCTCTGCAACCAGGATACGCGGCTTGTCCATCGCTCAAGCCTCCACGCTTTAGTTGGGACGAGCGGCCAGTCACCCGGCAAGAGGCAGCCAGACCGTGAACGTGGACCCCTCCCCTTCCTTGCTCTCCACGGTTACCCAGCCCCCGTGCATCTCCACCAGTTCCTTCACGATGGCCAGCCCCAGGCCGGTGCCGGGGATCTGCATCCGTCGGGGCGTCTCCCCCCGAAAGAAGCGGTCGAAGATGAACGGCAGTTCCTCCTCGGGGATCCCGATCCCGGTATCGGCCACAGTCACCACCGCCCACATCCGGTCCTCGGCTTCCTTTCGTCCGACGGAGACCGTCACTCGACCGCCGGAGGGGGTGTAGCGGATGGCGTTGGTCATCAGGTTGTCGAGCACCTCCCTCATCCGCTCCGGGTCCACCTCCACCACCACCTCCTCCTCCGGGGGACGTTGCTCCAACGTGATGCCCTTCTCCTGGGCCATCACCCGGTGCCGTTCCACGGCGGATTGGGCCAGGCGATGGAGGGAGGTCTTCTCCAAAGAAAGCGCGACCCGCCCGGCGTCGATGCGGGAGAACTCCAGGATGTCCTCGACCAGTTCCACCAGCCGGTCCACCTCTCGCTCTAGCGGCTTCAGATGTTCAGCCCAATGCGCGGGCTGTCTTCGCATCAGGCTCGCGTACAACTTGATGGTGGCGAGGGGGGTGCGGAGTTCGTGGGAGATGTTGGAGATGAAGCGGCTCCGCATCCGGTCCAGCGCACGTAAGCGGGTCACGTCGTGGATGGCGACCACGGCCAGTTCCTCCCTCTCGCCCCCTGCGATCGGCGCGGCCCGCATCTCCAGGTCCAGGCCGGTGAGTTCCAGCACTTCCTCCGGCCGTTCCTCCGCCCGCGCCGCCAGATCGCGGATCACCTCCCGAAGCCGCCGCGCGTCATCGATGGAGAGGGTGCGCTCCAGCCAGGCCTGAGCGACCGGGTTGGCCTGGTGGATGTTCCCCTGGCGGTCGGCGACGACGATGCCGTCGGTGGTGCTGCGGAGGATCGCTTCCAGCCGGGCATACTGGGCGGCCAACTGGGCCGTCCGTTCCTGAACCCGCATCTCCAGGTCCTCCGCGTACTTCTGCAACTGCTGGTAGAGGCGGGCGTTCTCAATGGCGGTCCCGACCTGGTCGGCGAAGGCTTGGAGCCGTCGGGCGTCCTCCGGGCCGAACTGTCCGGGGCGGGTGCCGTCCACGTTCAGGAAACCGACCGTCAAGCCCTTCACGCGGATCGGCGCGCCGACGTAAGAGCGAATCCACTCCCAGCCGGGCTTGTGCACCCACCTCCTCTCGGCCGCCGTGTCCGGCACCACGACGGGAGCGCCGGTCTGGACCATCTTCGACAGCCCGTAGAGGGAGTGGAGCGGGATGGAGAGATCGAGGATCTCTGTGGCCTTCCCCACCCGCTCGTACCCTCGCGCCCGGACGATCCGGGCGTGGTCCCCCTCGATCAGGGAGATGTTGAACGCGTCGCCTGCGACGACCCGCTGTACCTGGTTCAGAATGCCCTCCAGAACCTGCCCCAGGTCCAATGTGCCGCCGACGACGGCGGCGGTCTCGGCCAGCGCTTCCGCCAGTTCCCGCTCCCTCTGCTCCGCCCGGTACAGCCGGATGTTGTGGATAGCCACGCCGATCTGGTCGGCCAGCGTAGCCATCACCATCACGTCGCTTTCGTCGAACGCGTTCAGGTCCGGGCTCTGGGTATCGAGAACGCCGATCACCTCGTTCCCTATCCGGATCGGGACGCACAATTCGGAACGGGTGGGGATGCGGTCGGGATAGAAGTTGATGTAGCGGGGGTCTTTGCTCACGTCGTTCGCCAGTTCCCGCTCACCGTGTTTCGCGGCCCAACCGACCAGCCCCTTGCCAAGAGGAACCTGATGGTCAGGAGGGAAAAGATCGACGAACTGGCCCGCGCGGGCCCGCATAACCAGCGCATTCCTCTCCTGGTCGAGAAGGAAGAGGGCGACGTGGTGGTAGCCGAACGCCTGCTGGATCAACCGGACCGCCTGCTGAATGAGGGCCTCCAGGTCCATCGTGGCGGCGATCTCCCGGCCGACCTGGTGGAGGAGAATCAACTGGGAGACGCTGCGGCGCAGCATCTCCTCCGTCTGCTTCCACTCGGTGACGTCTATCAACGTCCCGACGATGGCGGGACGTCCCTCGTAGTCGACCCGATGGCCGAAGGCCTCGCAGTAGATGACGGTACCGTCCTTGCGCACGCCACGGAAGACGTAATGGGCGCTCTCCGCCTCCCCCGCCAGCCGCTGCCGGATGCGTTCCTGCACCTCGGAACGATCCTCGGGGTGGACCACGTCGAGGGGGCTCATTTTGCCGATGACCTCCTCGGGCCGGTAGCCGAACCACTCCGCCAGCGCCCGATTGACGTAGATGATCCGGTCCTCGACGAAGAAATAAACGCCGACGGGCGAGTGCTCCAGCAGGGTGCGGGCGATCTCCACTTGCTGCCGGCCTCTCTCCTCCGCCCGATCCCGCAACTGGAGGAGGATGCGGAGCCGTGCGATCAGTTCGGTGTCGGCGGGGGGCAGCCAGATGACGTCGTCGAAACCGGCCTCCAGCCAGCGGACGGCATCCTTCCCTCGCGGCAGGGCGATCACCATCGACGGAGGGACCTCCCAGTCGCGCGTTCTGGTGGAGAGGAGGACCTCCTTCCACTGCTGCGCTGTCGCCTCGTCCACGATCACCAGGTCCGCCCGGCTCCAGACCAGGGGGTCCGTCTCCTCGGGCGAGGGGACGATCACCCTGTAGCCGGCCGCCTCGACGGCCCTGACCAGGCGTCGACGGTCTGCCGGGTCGTGGCACAGGAGGGCGATCGTATGCTGGTCGTTTTTTCTAGGTGCGCTCACTTCCGTCCCCCACACTGCCTCCGCGCCTTGCAGCAGGGCCCGATAGCCGGCCTGCTGGCGCGGATGCCCGCTTCCCGGTCCATCCAAGGACACAAGTTATCATACCACATTTGAGGTCTTCTGAAAACCACAATGTCCGCAAGGGCAGGGCTGATCATTCCTCAAGAAGCGGTTGAGACCCCCTGCGCAAAAATGCGATGGCCCTGCCCCCGGGAATACGGCCTTGACATCTGTCCGATCTGCGGTAGAATTAACGCCGACTTGGGGCTGTAGCTCAGTTGGGAGAGCGCTACAATCGCACTGTAGAGGTCAGGGGTTCGAGTCCCCTCAGCTCCACCTGAGCGTGGGCCCGTGGCGCAGTTGGGAGCGCGTCTCAATGGCATTGAGAAGGTCGAGGGTTCGAGTCCCTCCGGGTCCACCTGGCGAGGCGAAAAGGATGAGAAAGCCGTGGCCAAAAGAGCCCCTTCGTCCCTCCGGCGAAGGGGTTCTCGCGTTCGTAGGAGGGCGCATTGGATTCCCTATGGCTTACCTGTGAAAGGCCCCTGAACATCGCCCACCGGGGAGCCAGCGCGGTGGCTCCGCAGAACACCCTCGCCGCCTTCCGCCGTGCGGCGGAACTGGGGGCCGATGGGATCGAACTGGACGTCCGCCTCTCCGCCGACGGCGTACCGGTGGTGATCCACGACGCCGTAGTAGACCACACCACGGACGGGACCGGGCGGGTGGCCGACCTCCCGCTGGCCGCCCTGAAGGAACTGGACGCCGGCTCCTGGTTCGACCCCGCCTTCGCTGGAGAGCGCATCCCTACGCTGGACGAGGTGTTTGAAGAGATAGGGGACACGCTCCTTATCAACGTGGAGTTGAAGCCGGAAAAGGACCGGAGGATCGGAGAGGCGGTGGTCCGACGGGTGGAGCGTCACGGCCTGTTCGACCGCGTCCTCCTCTCCTCGTTCGACCCCTTTATCTTGCGCCGCGTCCGTCGCCTGACCCCTCACATCCCGCTGGGCTTCCTCTACGAGGTCGCTCCCCTCTCCCGGCTCGCCCGGCTGTTGGCCTGGGCGATGCCCGACCTTCGGCCCGAGGCGGTCCATCCTCACTGGCGGCTGATCCGGCGCGAGGTAGTCCATCGCGCCCACAGCCGCGGACAACGGGTGATCGCGTGGACGGTCGACGCGCCGGACGCGATGCGCCACCTGATCGACTGGGGGGTGGACGGGATCATCACGAACCACCCGGACCAACTGCGAAAGGTGCTTTCTCAACCCCACCCGGAGGCGAGATGACGGCGAAGATCATCCTGAACCCATACGCTGGCCGATGGAAAGCCCAGGCGGCCATCCCCGACATAGAACGGGCCTGCAAGGAACTCGGCCTGGACTATGAACTGGTCGTCACCGAAGGGCCGGGCCACGGGATCGAACTGGCCCGAGAGGCCCTCCTCGCTGGTTACAGCCCCATCGTCGCCGCCGGAGGGGACGGCTCCATCAGCGAGGTCGTCAACGGAATGCTCGCCGCCACCTCTGGCCGCCGACCGGAGGTTCCTCTGGGTATCATCCCCCTCGGCTCCGCCGACGACCTGGCCGACCAACTGGGGTTGCCCAAGGACATCGTCGCTGCCTGCCGCGTCATCCTGGAAGGCTGCGAGCGGCTGATCGACCTGGGTCGGGTGAACGGCCGCTACTTCGACAACAACTCCGCCGTGGGGCTCGAGCCGATGGTGACCGTCACCCAAGAAAGGATGCAGCGCGTCAAGGGTACCCCCCGCTACGTCCTCGCCGCCGTGCGGACCATTCTCGTCCATCGCCCCTGGCGAATGCGGCTGGTTTGGGACGATGGAGAGTACGAGGGGGAGACCACACTGGTCTCCGTGGGCAATATGCGTCGGACCGGGGGTGCCTTCTATATGACCCCGCGCGCCGAGCCGGACGACGGCCTCCTCGACTTCGTCTTTGCCGGAGGGATGGGCCGGCTGAGGTTGCTCCGCCTTCTCCCCACCACCTTCGACGGGAGCCATATCGACCAGCCGGAGGTCCGCTACGCGAGGACGACCCGCCTGACCATCGAGTGCGATCCTCCCACCCCCATCCAGGCCGACGGCGAGTTGTTCGACCGGTCCGCCACTCGCATCGTTTACGAGGTGATCCCCTCGGCGCTGCGGGTGCTGGTCCCCTCGCCAGCCCCCTGATGGACTGACCCCGCGGAAACGTCGGGGGAGAGCGCACGAAAGTCGGTCAACCGCACACCCTGCGCCACCCATCGTTCCCGTACCCGGGGGTGGGTCAGGATCTCCAGTTCCCGCTCGCGCCCCTGGACGTACCCGCTGACGGCCGCCAACCGCGCATCCACCCGACCGGGGTGGCACATCAGTTCAGCAACCCCCACCGGCACCTGTGCGATCAGGTCAAGGAGATGCTCCAACGTGGCCCCCTCACCGTAAAAGGAGAGAAAGCAGCGATCGGGCGCTGGCACGCTGGACCGGTGAAGAAGGGCATCGCACGCGGCGATGAGGGAAGGAAGGGATCGCGCGGGCACCCGGTGGGCCTCCGCCAATCGGTCCAGATCCGCCGTGGTTCGCCACGGATAACGGATGGGCAGGCGGTATCGCTCCGCCAACTCCAGAAGGACGTGGAAGAGGGTGGGGGAGAGGTACAGCAGGTGATGATGGCTATCCAGATGGGTCGGCTCACCGCCCCAGGAGCGGAACCGTTCGATCTGGGCGACCAGTTCCGCCTCCACCTGGTCCAGATCGAGCGACGGAAGGCGGGGGAGGAGGTCGCGGATTGGGTGAAACCGGCCTGATGGATCGACCAGGGTGGACACCTGCTCGGGAGGCAAGACGGGACGGCCAGCGGTCAGGTTGAGGTGGACCCCCAGGCCGAGACGGGGGGCCTCTTCTCGGGCACGCTGCACGGCGGCCCGAGCGCCCGGGAGGTTGACCATCACCGTGGTGCTGGTGACGATTCCCTCGCGGTGGGCTTGGAGGATCCCTTCGGTGATGCCGGGAGTCCGGCCGAAGTCGTCAGCGTTGACGATGAGCCAGCGGTCTCCCATAGTCCCTACGTGCAGTGAGGAAAGGGCGCGATTAATCGCGCCCTTTCCTCACCCACCGTACAATCACCTGGCATAAAAAAGGTCTCCTGGCAACGACCTACTCTCCCAGGGGGCTTCCCCCCAAGTACCATCGGCGCTGGCGGGCTTAACTTCCGGGTTCGGGATGGGACCGGGTGTTTCCCCGCCGCTCCAGTCACCAGGAGACCTAGAACAACGCACCTTAACAACCGAATAGGGTGAAAGCCCCGATTTCTCCGCGTCACGGACAAGCCCTCGACCGTTAGTACCGCTCGGCTCAACGCATTGCTGCGCTTACACCTGCGGCCTATCAAACCGGTAGTCTCCCGGCGGTCTTACCCGGTTAACCCGGTGGGGGACCTCATCTTGGGGCGCGCTTCCCGCTTAGATGCTTTCAGCGGTTATCGCTGCCAGACGTGGCTACCCAGCGGTGCCCCTGGCGGGACAGCTGGCACACCAGAGGTCTGTCCACCCTGGTCCTCTCGTACTGAGGGCAGCTCCCCTCAAGTCCCCTGCGCCCGCAGCGGATAGAGACCGACCTGTCTCACGACGGTCTGAACCCAGCTCACGTACCGCTTTAATGGGCGAACAGCCCAACCCTTGGGACCTTGTCCAGCCCCAGGATGCGACGAGCCGACATCGAGGTGCCGAGCCGGGCCGTCGATGTGAACTCTTGGGCCCGACTAGCCTGTTATCCCCGGGGTAGCTTTTATCCGGTAAGCCACGGCCCTTCCACTCGGAACCGTGGGATCACTAAGCCCGACTTTCGTCCCTGCTCGGCTTGTAGGCCTCACAGTCAAGCCCCCTTATGCCTTTGCACTCTACGGTGGGTTTCCATTCCACCTGAGGGGACCTTTGGGCGCCTCTGTTACCTTTTAGGAGGCGACCGCCCCAGTCAAACTGCCCACCAGGCACTGTCCCCCTGCCGGATCACGGCCAGGGGTTAGAGCCAAGACTTAGCCAGGGTGGTATTTCAAGGACGGCTCCACCGAGGCTGGCGCCCCGGCTTCTCAGCCTCCCACCTATCCTACACAGACTAAGCCCTAACCCAGTACCAAGCTGCAGTAAAGCTCCACGGGGTCTTTTTGTCCTGCTGCGGGTAAAGCGCATCTTCACGCCTATTTCAGTTTCACCGGGCCCTTCGTCGAGACAGTGCCCC
>DROW01000182.1 GCA_011388675.1 Chloroflexota bacterium
GATGGAGAGAGTCCCACTGACCCATTCGTTGGTATGTATCGTCCGGTCGTTGGACCCGGAGATAGCGCCTGGGTATTTGAGCGTTGTGAGCGAGGCTGGGGAAAAGTCCCATTCCCCGCTGTCAGGCAGTGCGCATCCATCATCATCACATCCCAGTTTCCATTGCCCATCCCAGACAAGTGCGCTGGAGAGCAGGTCGTGGAGGGAGCCGTTATAGGTGATGGATGGGGTTGGCGTTGGGGATGGGGTGGAGGTGGGGGGTGGTGTGGGGGAGGGGGTGGTCGCGGGTGCGGTGGTCGGCGGGGTCGTGGGCGCGGAGGGGGCGCACCCCACCAGGGCCAACGAGACCCACAACGAGACCAACGCCAGGCCTGTTAGGACCGCTCTCGCCTTCATCTCAACTCCTCCGGGTTACGGTTAACTGTGGGCACAAATTATAGGCGAGGGTGAGAAGAAAGCAAGAAGAGGTAGCGGTGGGTGTTCGGAGTCGGCGATCCCACGGCAGAAAAAGCGGGGAAACGTCTCGAGTCCCGGCCGTGGATGCTCAATCCAGTTTCCGGCGCAAGACGAAGGTCGTGCCGGCGAAGAGGGCCGCAGTGAAGGCCGCCAGCACGGCCAGGTCGAGCGCAGCCACCGCCGACGGTCCCCCGCTCAGCGCCACCTGCAGCGCCTCCACCGAGTAGGTGAGCGGCAGGACGCGGGCGACGACCTGCAGGGCCAGCGGCAGGGAGGCCACCGGGATGAAGACGCCGCCCAGGAACATCATCGGGAAGCGGATGAAGTTGGCCAGCGTCTGGGCCTCGAAGATCTCCCGCACCGCCACCGAGACGAACGAACCCAGCGCCGCGAAGGCCGCCGCGGAAAGGAGCATCGCCAGGGCCAACAGCAGCCAGTCCACACCGCGGGCTCCGAAGAGTCCCAGGCCGACCGCCAGCACGGCCAGCGTCACGGTCAGCCCGAAGGCCATCCCGCCCAGCAGTTTCCCCACCAGCAGGGCTGGCAGCCGCACCGGGGCCAGCAGCAGCCGCTCCAGCGCGCCGATCCGCCGCTCGAAGACGATGACGATGGCCTCCATCGAACTGGTGCCGAAGAGGAGGGTCAGCCCCAAAAGCCCCGGCAGCAATCCGCGCAGGTCGCCCAGGTCGCGCAGGGCGTAGGCCAGCACGAAGGCGAAGGGGAAGAGCATCCCCCAACTGATGTTGGGCGGCTTGAAATAGTAGGCTCGCAGATCTTTCAGGGCAATGTAGTAGATACAGCGCAGATCGTCACGCCACATAGGAACTCTCCTCGAACGGAATACGGAATACACATATTGCGTACTGCGTATTGCGTATCACGTATCACGTATCACGTATCACGCTATGGCTTCCCTTTCTCTGCCCTCATCACCTCGGCGCTCAGGCCGGTCAACTGGATGAAGGCGTCCTCCAGTGTAGGACGAAGGGTGTTGACGGAGACGATCCGTTTCCCCTCCGCCTCGGCGTGGGCCAGGGCGACGCGGAGGGCCGCCTCCACATCCTCTCCCTGGAAGCGCAACCACTCCTCGCCGGACCCGCCCTGGACGTGCACCTCTACTGTGACCCCTTGCTGCGCCCGGCTCTTCAGCCCGTCCACCGTGTCCACCGCCACGATCCGCCCCCGCACCAGCAGCGCCACCCGGTCCGCCAGCCGCTCCGCTTCTTCCATATAGTGGGTCGTCAGGAAGATCGTCACCCCTTCCTCGCGCAACCGTCCGATGAGCGCCCGCAGTCCGTGGGCGCTGACCACGTCCAGCCCCACCGTTGGCTCGTCCAGGAAGAGGAGCCGGGGGCGGTGAACGAGAGCGGCAGCGACTGTGAGCGCTCGCCTCATCCCGCGGGAGAGCCGGGCGAAGGGCACGTCTCGCTTGTCGCCCAGGCGGAACTGCTCCAGCAACTCCTCCGCCCGACGCTTCCTCTCCCTCCGTGGCACGCCGTAGAGTTGCATCGCAAAGATCAGATTGTCGAAGGCGGAGAGTTCGTCGTACAGGTTGGAGCGCTCCGGCACGACGCCGATCCGCTTCTTGATCCGGGCGGCCTCGGTGAGCAGGTCGAGCCCCAACACACGCGCCCTTCCGGCGGTGGGGCGGGCAAGGCCGGTCAGCATACGGATCGTCGTCGTCTTGCCCGCCCCGTTCGGCCCCAGCAGGGCGAACACCTCCCCGGCGCGGACCTCGAAGGAGATGTGGTCCACGGCCAGCAGGTTGCCATATCGCTTGGTCAGGCCCTCAACTTCGATAGCAAACATCGTCACGGACACCGCACGCTGTCCTGTGCCCAGAGGCAATCGGCGCAGGAGGGGCACCAGCCCCAACAGCCGTCGTTGGCCTCGGTGATGTCACAGGTCTCCCGCAGGTCGCAATCGACGCACGAAGGAAAGTGGAAACGGCGTACCTCGGCGCGGAAACGGACGTGGTCGTCGTTCTATGTTTCGGGTTGCCAGGGCTCTTTGAAACGTAGGTAGAACCGCCCGTAGCCGTCGATGTAGAAGGGCATCTCCGTGGCGCCGGGTTTCACTTTTTCCCGCAGCAACTGGCGGGAGACGTAGACGGTGACGCCGTCGGCGTCGAAGCGGACGTACTCCTCCGGATTTTCGGGTTCGCCCATCCGACCGGACGGGCCTTTGAAGAAATTTCATCAGCCCATACAGACCATCCGCCAGGCGATGTTGAGGACACCGCCACGCTTGCGGATGAACTTGGGAAGCCAGGCGTGAGAGAACGTGACCTCCATTTTACCTCCGTTGTGCAAAGTGCCCGTCCTACGTCCGCGGACCGATGGCGGGCAGGTCCACCGCCAGGAGTTCCGCCAGTTTCGCCCGCTGTTCGGCGTACTGGGGCTCGGCCAGCGGGGTACACCGCTCCAGTTCCACCTGCCCCGCCGCCAGTTTGTTGGCGAAGACGAAGCAGGTCGGTTCGCCGCAGGCCTTGCAGTTGGTGCGCGGAAGGAGTTGGTACAGTTCCAATGCCGTCGGGCGGCGGCGGGTCTCGTAACTGGGCTCGATCTCATCCCGCCGCTCCCAGGTGCGGTTGACCAGTTTGATCAGCCCCTCTACCTCCCGGATCGCCGCCTCTCGGTCCTCTACGTTGCTGACGGCGATCTGGTCCGGCTTGAAGGTCACGTAGTGGCCTGCCTTCCGCCACTGGAGGGCGGGGACCTCCGGCTGGTAGACCGCGCCGCGCAGGGTAGCGTTGAGGTAGGGGAGGACTTCCCGGATGTCGGTGGTCAGGTGGGCGATGGCGGAGAACCGCTCCGCTCCCGGCTCGCACGGCGGAGTGAAGACTTCCAACTCGTACTGATCGATCAGTGGCTTCATCTGATGCTCCCTCCTCTCATTTCTATGATGCCCGCCCCGGGCACCTCGATGAGCGTATCTTCCTACACCGGGCTAGGGGCTGGGGTCCCTCTTGTGGACGCAGACGAAAAGCCCCCTCTTCACCCCAGCCACACGTCCTTGATCAGGATCAGCGCCGCTACCCCCAGCAGCACTACCCCGAAGATGCGCTTGACGGCGCGGGACTTCAGCCGGCCGGCCATCACCCGCGAGCCCAGTTGGCTGCCCAGGAGCACGGCCGCCACCGTGGCGATCCACACCCCCCAGCGGGGCTGGGCCGCCGTCGCCAGGTGGGAGATGAAACTGGAAAGGCCGGAGCAGGTGACCACGAAGGCGGAGGTGGCTGCCGCGTTCTTCGCCTCCAGCCCGGCGATGTAGAGCAGCGGGACGACGAAGGAGCCGCCGCCCCGGCCGATCATCCC
>DROW01000183.1 GCA_011388675.1 Chloroflexota bacterium
CTTGTTCGAAATTAGCCTATCGCATAATATGCCTTATAAGATAACTTTATCCCCAACATCCCTCAAATACCAGTTTTTACCCCTCTCTAACCTCAGGAAAACTTATCGCATAACACTGGCAGCTCATGTCCAAAACGAGTGCTAATGTGGTAGAATTGGAGTATGGACTTCCCGATAGTAGACCTACTGGATGACGATCTGAGCGAGGCGTGGTTGCTGAAGTACTTTCATCAGGATGATCTTCGCTGTCCTCACTGCGGGAGGAGTGTGGAGGAGGCGCGGTTGTTCCGCACGACGAAGCGGAGCCGGCTGAAGGTGTATCGCTGTCGTGGATGCCAGGGGATATACAATCTGGGCTCCTGTCTAAATCAAGTGCTCAGCGACGAGGGTAGAGATGAACCCTGGCGTCACGCATTCCAGGTTGCACTGACGCCAGGCCTGTTAGGACTGCTCTCGTTTTCATCTCAACTCCTCCGGGTAGTGACTATCAACACAATTTCCCCTTGTGGCTCGAACGGCAGTTCCGACTCAGGCGTTACCGCCGAGCGACCTTACGTCCGTCTCTCCTCTCGGCCCTGAAAGGTGCAGGGATAGTGCCCCTTTATCTACGACGTACAGGCGCACTTCTCCCCGGCAGTTCAGCAGGCAGAGCAGCGCCCGTGGGCGGCAGCCCACCAGTCTCTCCACCGCCGCGATGTACCGCTCCACCTGGGGAACGTAATCCTCTGTCTCCAGCAGTCTCTCCAGGGCCGATTCGTCCCTGACCTCATCCGTCTTGAACTCGACGAGGGTCCAGACCCCATCCTGGAGGTACAGAGCGTCGATGACGCCGCTCTCCACCCGCCCGTCCACGACCAGGCTGTAGGGTACCTCGTGCAGCCGACGGTCGGCCTGATCCATCTCCTCGAACAGCGGATGGTCTTTGAAGCGATCCAAGAGCCGGCGGGCGCGGGAGACGGCGTCGGACAACTGCCGGGGGTCGGTGAGGCCGTAGGTGCGGGCACAGGCCTCCGCCCATCGGTCGAACCCCTCGCCGGGGAACCGCCACGCGGCCAGCGCCTCGTGCACCAGCAAGCCGACCACCCACGCCGGGGCGGTCGGGTGCTCCACCCGTGGCACCACCCGCCACACCCGCTGCGGCGGTTCCCGCTCCCGCTCCGCCGTCTTCCGGTCGACCGTCCCCTCTTCGGGGGCGATCCGCCTCAGCAGGGGGAAGTGGAGGGGCGCAGAAGGCCGCTCCGCCTGAGAGGCAAGGGGGCGGCCTCCCTTCCACCCCGGCCCGTAGACGAAACAGGCGACGGGCGTCGTCCCCACCTGCAGGTCAACCCGATGGACCCGATCTCCTTCCTCATCGTACTCGATCGCCCGCTCCGATAGCCCCAGCGGCCCAGCGAGCCGCCCCAGCCAGCCGCCCATCTTGCCCGGCGTGCCGTCCTGCTTCAGGCCGATGCAACCGCTGATCAGCAGGACCTCCTGTGCCCGGGTCGCCGCCACGTAGAGGAGTCGGTCCGCCTCCGCCGCCTCCTGATCGTCAGCGCGGGCCTTCCCCAGCCGGTAGGCGGCCGGGAGAGTGCCGTCCTCGTCCTTCAACGGCAGGAGCACCCCCAGGTCGGGGTCCAGCAGAAGGCCCTCCCGCCCGCCCCCGCCGTAGCTCGCGTCGCCGAGGACGACGATGGGGAACTCCAGCCCCTTGGCGGCGTGGACGGTCATCACCTGCACCGCCCCCTCGGCCAGGGCGCGGGCCTCCCCCTCCCGCACACCCACGTCCCGCAGGGAGCGGACGTACTCCAGGAACTCCCCCACCCCCACCAGGCCGCTGGCGTGGGCGTCGGCCAGGAGTTTGGCGACGTTGCGGGCCGCCCTCCGCTGCCCCGCCCGCAGGAGGGCCGCCCGGTAGTCGGTACCGTCCAGAAGCCCTTTCAACACATCCGCCACCGACGCCCGGCCCACGCGGCCGTGCAGGTCCGCCACGATCCGCACGGCCCGTTCCGCCCGCACGCCGTCCTCGCCGGGCAGGTCCCCACCTCGCTCCCGCAGCACCTCCCACAGCGGGAGGACCGGGTCGGCCTCCTCCCGCATCCGAACCAGGTGGTAGAGGGCCGCGTCGGAGAGGGCGAAGGCGGGGGAGCGGAGCAGCCCCACCAGCGCCAGGTCGTCGGTGGGATCGGCCAGGGCCTGGAGGGCATTCAGTAGATCCCGCACCTCAGGTCGGTCGTAGAAGCCCCGCCCGGCGACGGTGAGGAACGGGACCCCGGCCCGCTCCAGCGCGTCCTCGTAGGCGGCGAAGGAACCGGAGGCCCGGCAGAGGATGGCGACGTCATCGTAGTCCAAATGGGCGTTCTCCTTCAATTCGATCAGCCGGGCCACCAGCGCGTCGGCCGCCCGATCCAGCGCACCGCCGCTCTTGCTGCCCACGGTCAGGTGGAGTTCGACGTAGGGCGAGGAGAGACCGGGGATGGGGTCCTGCCGATAGGCGCGGATGGGAGCGAACGGCTCAACCCAGGGCCGGTCGGGGTCCTCCGCCTCGCCCAGGACGGGTCGGAGCAGAGCGTTCAGCGCTTCGACGAGGGAATCGTGGGCGCGGTAGGAGATGGAGAGGTCGAAGGCCGCCCCGCCCCCGGCCTCGATGGCCTTCCGTTCCTCCCGAAAGACCGTCACGTCGGCCCCACGGAAGCGGTAGATGGACTGCTTGGCGTCGCCGACGAGGAAGCGCTTGCCACCGTCCCCGTTCAGCAGCCGGATCAGGTCCCGCTGGCGGCCGTTGGTGTCTTGGAACTCGTCCACCAGGACCGCTCGGACCTCCTGCTGCCACCGCTCCCGGACCAGGGGGCAGTCCCGCAGGAGGGCCAGCGCCTTTGCCTCCAGGTCGTCGTAGTCGAGCGCGTTCCGCTCCTGCTTCAGCGCCTCGTACCGGGCGCAGGCGAAGTCAAAGAGGCGGCGGAGGAGGGGGAGGGCCTGGGCCAGTCGCTCGTCCATTCCGTTCAATCCGTCGGGCACCTCTTTCGCCGCGCCGCGCCAGAGGTCGCGGAGGGTGCGGAGGGCCTGCTTCACCTCCGTAAGCCCGCCCTCGGGCCACGCCGCACCGCTCCCACCGGTGAGGTTGATCCGGTCCAGTTGGGCCAGCGTAGCCCACCGCTCGGAGGGAGAGCCGGTCGCCCCCTCAATGGCCGCCAGCGCCGCCCGCCGCTGCACCTCGATCCTGTCCGTGGGCTTGCTGGCGCTGTACTCCTGCAGGGTGGCGACCGCCTCCCGCCACTCAGGCCTCGCCAGGAGCCGTGCCAGGACCGCCTCCTGTCGCCCCTCCAGGGCCTTCCGCCAGTGGGCCAGCAGGTCGTCGGGCAGGCGGTCGAAGGCCTCCCGCGCGTCGAGGCGCTTCGCCAGCAGCCGCTCCAGCGTCCGCCGGAGGTCCCGTTCGCCGAGGAGGAGGAACAGGCGGGCTGTCTCCGGTTCGTCGGCGGCCCATCCCATCGCCTCCTCCACAGCCCGACGGCGGAGGAGGCTCACCTGCCCCTCCTCCAGCACCTCAAACCGGGGATCCACTCCCGCCTCGGCGGGGTGGGCGCGCAGGATCTCCGCGCAGAGGGAGTGGATGGTGCCGATGCGGGCGGCGTCCAGTTCGGTGTAGAGGCCCTGCCAGCGGCGCTGTTCCCCGTCGTCCAGATCGGGCTGGGAAAGGTAGCGTCGGATCTCGTCCCGGACCCGGTTGCGCATCTCCCGCGCCGCCTTGCGGGTGAAGGTGACGGCGACGATGGAACGCAGAGGGAAACCGTCGGCCAAGAGGGAGAGGTAGCGGGCGACCAGCGTGCGCGTCTTGCCGGTCCCCGCCCCTGCCGTGACCACCACGTCCTTCCCGCGGACGCGGATCGCCGGCCACTGCTCCTCGTTGGGGGATAATTGCTCGATGATCGGGTGGTCCATCCGTCTCCCCTCACCGCAAGGCTTGCTTTGCGGAGACCCCCGAGGGCTTGCGGACCTCGGGGGTCTGACTGGCAGAGAACCGTTAGAGGACCATTGGGACAATCAAGACTCCGGTTGCTCTTCGTCCTGACCTTCCTCCCGTTGCTCCCGCAGCCTCTGGAGGGCCAGGACGTTCAGAGTCGGCAACAATGGGAAGTAAACCCGCATTCGCTGAAACAGATTGTGAACATGCTCCCGAGCATACGGCCAAAGGAGTGCCACAGCCGACCGTCTCTCGAACTCCTCAAGCGTGCTCTCTCCGAGATGGTCCAGGCTCTCGACCAGCACCTCGAACAGGCCCTCGATGGAGACGTGCATCCTGATGTGCGGGTTATCTCCTTGAGGTCCTTGGATGTCCAACGTCAGACGGGCAACGATATGTCTGGGAGGATCCCGGAAGAAGCCAGTCTCGATCTTGATGAGCGGGGGGGAATGTCCCTCTTCCTCGTCGCCCTGGTCATCGGCTGTTGCTACCCGCTCAACGGAGATCTCATACAATCGAACGTCGATCAGTTGGATGGGATACAGAAGATCAC
>DROW01000184.1 GCA_011388675.1 Chloroflexota bacterium
GAAGGCCTCCGCCAGCCGCGCGTGCGCCTCGGTATAGAACCCCGGCTCCCGCTTATCCAGCGCGATCATCCCGATCAGCCGCTCCCCGATCATCATCGGCACGCCCAGCCAGGACCGAATCCGGGCCTGGGCGTGGGGCTCGCGGCGGAACTCGGCGTACCGAGCGGACACGTCCTCCTCGATCACAGGACGCCGCGTCTCAACCACCCAACGGTTGGGGTTGTCGTCGCGAGTGAGGTCGAAAGTGATCCCCAGCAACTCCTCCAGGTTGGGGAACCCGCGCCCGCCGATGATGCGGAGGCGGTTGCCCTCCAGCCATTGGATGGAGGCGCTGTCGTACGGGACGACCCGTTCCAGTTCGGCCAGGATCCGCTCCACCGCCTCCTCCGGATCGCGCACCGTGCTGAGCGCCAGGGCGGCCTCCCGCAGGGTCTCCTGCTCCAGCGCACGTCGTCTGGCCTCCTCGTACAGCCGGGCGTTGTGGATCGCCGACGCGGCGTAGTCAGCGAAAGCCTTGAGAGGAGCGAGATGGGCCTCGTTGAAGAAACCGGGCGTGGCACTATCCACGTTCAGGAAGCCGATCACCTCACCGCGCACGACGATGGGCACGCCGGCGTAGGAGCGAAGCCAGGACTGCTCCGGAACCTGCACCCACCCGGGATACGCGGTCGTATCCGGGATCACGATCGGTTCCCTGGTTACCTTCATCGCCCGCAAGTTCGGCACTTCGGACAGACGGAAGACGACGCTGGAGACGAAGTCGGCGGCGTCGCCGAACTTTTCGTAGCCCCGCCAACGCGCGATGCGGACCTCGTCCCCGCTGATCAGCATAACGTTGGTCGCGTCGTTCGGCACAACCCGGCTCACCTGCTCCAGAATCCGGTCCAGCACCTGGTCCAGGTCGAGCGTGCTACTCACCGCCGCAGCGGCCTCGACGAGGGCCTCGGCCAACCGGCGCTGTTCCCGCTCCCGCTCGTACAGCCGCGCGTTGGCGATGGCGGCCGCCACCACCGCCGCCGCCGACTCGACGAGGATACGGTGGTCCTCGCTGAAAAAGTGTTTCCGCTCGCTGTAGATCGAGAGCACACCTACCAGTTCCTCCTGAGTGACGAGCGGAACGGAGAGGGCAGAGTGGACCCAGTCGTCAAGGCCGGGCACGGAAAGCCAGTGCTCATCGACCGTCACGTCCGGCACGATGACCGAACGCCGATTGGCGGCGACCCACCCGGCCAGGCTTCCTCCGTCCAGCCGCAGCCGCAGTTGGTCGGCCAGCGCAGCGACCGACTCGGTATCGCGGCCCGAGACAGCCACGGGAACCAGCCGCTCGATCTCCTCATCCCAGGCGAGGACGACGCCCTGCAGCGCGCCAACCACCGCGCAGATGTCCTCCAACGCCTGCTGAGCCACGGCGTGGACGTCCAGGCTGGCGGTGATGCGCTCCCCCAGGCGGTGGAGCAAGGCCATCCGCTCCCGCTCCTCCTTCAAAGCAGCGACTTGCCGCGCGTTGCGGATAGCGATGGCCGCTTGAAGGGCAAAGAGGCTGAGCAGTTCCGCATCCTCCGCCGAGAAAACCCCTGGCTGATCGGAAGCCACGTCGATCACCCCCAGGGTCTCGTCCCCCCATCGGATCGGCGCGCCGACGACGGCGGCATACGGGAACCCCTCGTAGATGGATGCCCGCCCCTCCCACCGGTTGTAGTCTTCCACCACCAGCGCCCGATTTTCCTTCCACACCTTGCCCGAGAGACCCTCCCCTGGATAGAGGAACGTTCTCTCCGGTCGGGGCACAGTCCCCACAGAAACGATCAGGTCCAGGACCTCCTCATCCGGGCGAAGGAGATACAAGTTGCCGCTTTTGCCCCCCACCAGCCCCACCGCCCGCTCGACGATGGAGCGCAGGAGGCTCTCCAGGTCCAACTCGGCGGCCAGTTCCAGGCCGATCTGGCGCAGCGCCTCCAGCCGCCGGGCCTGGTTCCGGACGGCCTCCCCCGCCGCTTTCTGCTCATCGATGTCCTCCAGCGATCCCTCGTAACGGACGACCCGTCCCTCCTCGTCGCGGACGGCCCGGGCGTGCCCCCGCACCCAGACCGACGTGCCATCTGCCCGGCGGAACTGCGTTTCGTAGTCGCATACCTCCTCCCCCTGCTCCGGCCAGATCTTCCCCCCAGGTGCCTCGTCGGCGAGCAAGTCGCGGATGTTCCGCCCCAGGAGGGACTCCCGATCGGAGTAGCGGAGCAGTTCCACCAGCGCCAAGTTCGCCTCGACGATCTCGCCTTCGGGAGTAGCACTGTACAGACCGACGGGAACCCGCTCGAAGAGGCCACGGTAGCGGGCCTCCGCCGCTTCCAGTTCCCGCGTCCGCGCCCGTACCTGGGCCCGCAGGAGAAGATTGCCCCCGATCCCCAGAACAGCGACGGCCGTTACCACCACGACCGCCCAACGGACCCACTCCGGGACCCGCTCCAGCAACGCCGGTTCCGCGATCATCCCCTCGAACCAGCGGTCCAGCGACCGATAGTAGACCGAACCTGGGTCCTGCTTCCAAGCAGCGATATGCCGATCGATGACGCCCAACAGGTCCTCACCCTCTCCCTTCGGAGCCGCGAAGTGCAGTTCCGAGGGGCAGCAACGGATCGGACTGCGGACGAGGTCGTAGGTTCGCTCGTGACGGAGGCCATAGAGGCGGGCGACCAACCCGGCATCCGCCTCTCCGGCAGCCACCCGCTCCATCACCTGGCCGTAGTCGTCCAGTTCGACGAATCGACAGGACACGTCGAGGGAATCGATAAGGGTCCGAAAGCGAGTGTAGTAGATGTCCTCCCGGACTACAGCGACCGACCTTCCCTCCAGGTCGGGAATGGCCTGGGGGCCTCCCTCCCGGATGTACATCTGCCCCCAGTTCGCCAGCACGATCTCTCGGTTAAAATCGAACTGCTGTTCCCGCTCCTCCGAGTAGGCGATCGCCGTCATCAGGTCGATGTCGCCCCGCTCCAGCATCGCCAGGCAATCGGAGAAGGAGCACTCGACGTACTCCAGATCCCATCCTTCCTCGGCAGCGATCGCCTCCAGGAGATCGACGTAGAAACCGGAAGGCCGTCCCTCTTCATCGAGGAAGACCAAAGGCGCGTTCTGGTAGATCCCGACCCGCACGGGGTCACCAGCGGAGAGGGTAAACCCGGCGAGAAGCCACACCACAAATCCAGCCAGCAAGGCCACGGCAAAATGGCGAAGACGCTTTCCCATCCCGATCGTCCCCCTACACGCCCGGTTCCTCCGCACGGGGGTCTGGAGATCGACGGATCGTCGTTTCGTCCGCGGTGGCAGAGCAGATGGCGGTCAGAACGACCAACAGGCACACTCGACGACAGAAAACGGCAGAACTGGCCCCATCCCCCGGCATCTGCATATGATTATAAGAAGTGGTGTAAGGTTGTCAACAAAGACCCCAGCCCCTGTAAGGAGCGACGTCGACCCGGGCATCGGTCGGAGAAGGGCCGAAACGTCGTCGCCCCGGCAGGAACTCGGAATTGCGGCCCTTCTGGAATCGGTGTATAAAGTGCCCGCCACCTGTGAACGGCGGTGGAGAGCGCTCACGTGAACGAACCAGTGGTGTCCGTCGTCTCCTGCGATGCATACGACGCAGACGGCGTCCGCCGGGCGGTGGAGGCCGTACTGGCTCCCCTGGGCGGCATCCGCCGCTTCGTCCGCCCCGGGATGCGGGTGCTGCTGAAGCCTAACCTGCTGGCCGCCGTCGATCTAGACCGGGCGGTGACGACCCACCCGACGGTGGTTCGGGCCGTGGCCGAGTTGGTCGCCGAGGCAGGCGGGGAGGTGTGGATCGGCGACTCGCCCGCGGGCCCCGTGGAGACCGGCCGACGGGTCTGGCGCAAGACCGGTATGGTGGACGTGGCCTCACGGATTGGCGCGCGGCTGGTGCCGTTCGAGGGGGTGGAGTGGAAGCGCGTCGACGGCAACGACTACTTCATCGCCCGCCCTGTCTTCGAGGCCGATCTGGTGATCGACCTGCCCAAACTGAAGACCCACGTCCTCACCCTCTACACCGGTGCGGTGAAGAACCTCTTCGGCACCATCCCCGGCACCCGCAAGCGGGAGGTCCACCTGCGCGCCCCCGGCATCCAGGACTTCAGCCGCGCCCTGGCCGACGTGCTGGCGTTGGTCCGGCCGGGGCTGACCCTTATGGACGGGGTGTGGGGGCAGGAGGGGGACGGCCCGGGCACCGGCGGGACGCCCCACCGATACGGCTGCCTCGCCGCATCGACAGACCCGGTAGCGCTGGATGCGGTGATCACCCACGCGATGGGGTATCGATCCGGCGAGGTGCTCCACCTGGTCGAGGCGGAGAAGCGGGGGCTGGGGGTGGCAAACCCCCAGGCGGTCCGGGTAGAGGGGGACCGGAAAGCGCTGGATTTCGGGCAACTCGATCTCCCGAGGGCTCGATGGTACTTCCGGATCCCCGCCTGGATGGGCGCGCCCCTCCATCGGGCGGTCCGGCTGCGGCCGCGCGTGGTGACTGCCCGCTGCGTCGGCTGCGGCCGGTGCGCGGAGGTCTGTCCCCAGGACGCCATTGAGGCGGGCAAGCCGCCCCATTTCGACCTGGATCGGTGCATCGGTTGTCTCTGCTGCGGCGAGGTCTGCCCCGAGGGGGCCATCGAGCCCCACCGGGGGATCCTGGCCCGGCTGATCGGCATTGGGTATTGACAGGGAGCACGGAGTGGGGAGCAAGGAGCAAGGGACGATGAAAGCGATGGTTCTGCACGCCCCCCGGCCGATCGAGGAGCGGCCGCTGGAGTTGACCGACCTGCCCCTCCCGGAGCCTGGCCCCGGCGAGGTCCGGCTGCGGGTGCAGGCCTGCGGCATCTGCCACACCGACCTGCACACGGTGGAGGGGGATCTGAGGTTGCCCAAACTCCCCATCGTCCCCGGCCATCAGATCGTCGGGATCGTGGAGGCGCGGGGGGAAGGAGCGGACCGGTTCGAGATCGGCCAGCGGGTGGGGGTCCCGTGGCTGTACCGGACCTGCGGAGCGTGCGAGTTCTGCCAGCGGGGGCTGGAGAACCTGTGCCGGGAGGCCCAGTTCACCGGCCTCCACGCCGACGGTGGCTACGCCGAAGCGATGGTGGTCCATCAGGACTTCGCCTATCCTCTGCCGGAGGGGTACTCGGATGTACAGGTGGCTCCGCTCCTCTGCGCCGGGATCATCGGCTACCGGGCGCTCAAACTGAGCGGGGTGGAGCCGGGGCAGCGGCTGGGGATGTACGGCTTCGGGGCCTCGGCCCACGTCACCATCCAGGTGGCCCGTTACTGGGGCTGTGAGGTCTATGTCTTCACCCGCAGCGAAGGCCACCGGCGGCTGGCCCGGGAACTGGGGGCGGCCTGGGTCGGCGGGGCGGAGGACGACCTGGGGGTCAGGATGCACGGGAGCATCATCTTCGCCCCGGCCGGGCGTCTGGTGCCGGAGGCGCTACGGGTGCTGGAGCGGGGCGGGGCGCTGGCGCTGGCCGGGGTGACGATGACCCCCATTCCGGAACTGGACTACGATCGGCTGCTCTACTGGGAGCGGTCGATCAAGAGCGTCGCCAACTTCACCCGGCAGGACGCGGAGGAACTGCTGGCGCTGGCCCCGGAGATCCCCATCCGGACCACCGTGCAAACCTTCCCGCTGGAGGCGGCCAACGAGGCGCTTCTGGCCCTCAAGCGGAGCGAGATCGACGGGGCGGGGGTGTTGGTGGTGGGACGGGACGAATCGGCGGGGGCGCGATAAACGGTTGGGGTGCGATGAACGGGCGACGGTCGGAATGACGGCGGGGGCGCAATGGTTGGGGCGCGTTGGGGCGCAACGGTTGGGGCGCGGTGGTTGGGGCGCGGTGGTTGGGGCGCGATGGTGAGGACGC
>DROW01000185.1 GCA_011388675.1 Chloroflexota bacterium
GACCAAGTTGCCCAAGATGGCCGCGGAGTGGCTGGAGAGAGACAGGGGAGCAGGGAGCAGGGAGCAGGGGAGCAGGGGAAAATGATGCGCGGGAAAACGGTCTTGTTCCTCATCGCAACGGCGCTTTTGGCGATGGCGGGGTGTGGGAGGACGACGCCGACCCCTCCGCCCCGGCTAATTCTAGCGACCACCACCAGCACCTACGATTCAGGACTGCTGGATTACCTCCTGCCGGCCTTCGAGGAGGAGACCGGCATCGAGGTAGAGGTCGTCGCCGTGGGAACGGGCCAGGCGCTGGAACTGGGCCGCAACGGCGACGCCGACGTCCTCCTGGTCCACGCCCCCGACCAGGAGGAGGCCTTCGTCGGCATGGGCTACGGGGTGGACCGCGAGCCGGTGATGTACAACGACTTCATCATCGTCGGCCCGGAGGAGGACCCCGCGGGCATCGCCGGGATGACCAGCGCGGCCGAGGCCTTCGCCCGCATCGCCGCGGCGGAGGCCCCCTTCGTCTCCCGCGGAGATAACTCCGGCACGCATATGAAAGAACGGAGGATCTGGCTGGAGGCCGGCATCGCGCCCGAGGGAGCGTGGTACATCCCCGCCGGGCAGGGGATGGGGGCGGTGCTGACGATGGCGGAGGAACTGGGGGCCTACACCCTCACCGACCGCGGCACCTACCTCTCCCGCCTGGCGGAAGGGTACGGTCTCCCCATTTTAGTGGAAGGCGACCCGCTCCTGTTCAACCCGTACCACGTGATCGCGGTCAACCCCCGGCTCCACCCCGAAGTCAATTACGAAGGCGCTCGACGGTTCATCGAGTGGCTGACCTCGCTGGAGACCCAGGAGCGGATCGGGGCTTTCACCCACGCCGCCACCGGGCAGCCGCTTTTCCACCCCGACTCGGAAGCCTGGCGCACAGCCCACCCGTCGGGGAACTAACCCTCCAGCCCCAGCACCTGCTCCGTGGTCAGCCGCTCCACCGCCCGGTCGATCCGACGCACCAGGCCGGTGAGCACGGCCCCCGGCCCGACCTCGATGAAGCGCCGAACTCCCCGATCGATCATCCAGCGGATCGAGTCGGTCCAGTGGACGGGGGAGGTCAGTTGCCGCCCCAGGACCTCACGGATCTGCTCGGGGCTCGTGACCGGCCGGGCGGTGCCGTTGGCGACGAAGGGGACCCGGGGCGACCGGAACGGGGCCTTCGCCAGCGCCCGACGGAACGCCTCGGCCGCCTCGGCCATCAGGGGGGAATGGGGGGCGATGCTGACCGCCAATCGGATCGCCCGCCGCGCGCCCGCCGCCTTCGCCGCCTCCGCCGCGGCCGAGATGGCCGCCTCCGTGCCGGAGACGACCACCTGGCCGGGGCAGTTATCGTTGGCAACCCCGACGTACTGGCCCGTTTCCTCCCGCACGCGGGCGCAGATCGCCTCCACCGCGTCCACGTCCAGCCCGAGCACCGCCACCATCCCGCCGGGGCTCCGCTCCCCCGCCTCCTTCATCAGCCGGGCGCGCTCCTGCACCAGCAGCAATCCCTCGTCGAAGGGAAGCGCGTCGGCGGCGACCAGGGCGGCGAACTCCCCCAGGCTGTGCCCGGCCACGCAGGCGACCTCCTCCAGCCGCGGCTCCATCGCCCGCAGCGCGGCGACGCTGACGGTGAAGACCGCTGGCTGGGTGTAGAGGGTGTCGTTCAACTGCTCCGCCGGCCCCTCGAAACAGAGCCGGGAGAGGGGGAAGCCCAGCAGACGGTCCGCCTCCTCGAAGACCTCCCTCGCCGCCGGGAAGCGGTCGTAGAGGTCCTGACCCATCCCCACTTCCTGCGACCCCTGCCCGGGAAACAACAGCGCCACACCCGACATCGCACCTACCCCACGACCGATTCCCCACCGTCGACCGGGATCACCGCCCCGCTGATCCAGGTGACCTCCGGGTCGGCCAGGGCGACGAGGGTGGTGGCCACGTCCTCGGGGGTGGTGAGCCGCCCGCCGGGATTGCGCCGCTTGGCCTCTTCGATCCACCGCTCGTGGCCGGGGATGGCCCGCAGGGCCGGGGTGTCGGTCACGCCGGGCCGCAGCGCGTTGACGGCGATCCCCCTGGGACCCAGTTCCAGCGCCAACTGGCGCACGTGGCTCTCCAGCGCCGCCTTCGCCGCCGAGACCGCCCCATAGGGCACGGTCACGCGCACCGATCCCTCACTGGAAAGGGCGTAGACCCGGCTGCCGCGCACCAGGAGGTTGCGTCGCACCAGGTCCTGCACCCAGTAGACCAGACTGTGGGCCATCACCCGCAACGTCATCTCCATCTGCGCTTCGGTCACCGCCCCCTCGGGGTCGTCGGCGATGAAGGGAAGCAACGTGCCGAAGGCCAGGGAGTGGAGCACGAAGTGGATCGCCTTGTGCTCCTCTTCGGCCAACGTCGCTTCGACCTTATCCAGCACCTTCGCCCGCTTCCGGGCATCGGCCGCGTTGGTGTTGAAGAAGACGGCTTTCTGTCCGGCCGCCTCAATGTCGGCGACCACCTGCCTGGCCCGGTCGAGGGTGGCCCGCGTATCCAGATGGACGCCGAAGATGTTCATCCCGGCCCGCGCCAGCGCCCGCGCGGTCGCCGCGCCGAAGCCGCTGGAGGCCCCCAGGATCAACGCCCATCGGTCCTTCAGATCCTCTCTCGCCACGATTCCCTCCTTAACACCTAACACACCACCTCACCAGGAAACCTGGTATCCCGAAAGTTCGCCCGACGGCAGAGACCGCAGGCCGCAGGGGGACGAAGCCGCGCCTGGCGGCTTCTGTCATGATAACACCTTCGCGGGAAAATGGGTGCGCCGGTGGGAGTGAAATCACAGCGGCTCCCACCGGCCAGCCAGTTTCTCCATCACCTGCGGCAAGGTGGTGTATTCCATCTCGTCCATCGGCAGCCGGTGGGGCTCGAAGGGGCCGTGGCGGCGGAGGTGGTCGGCGATGACGTTGCAGAGGCGGCGGGCCTCGTCGAAGCCGGGGTCGTCGAACATATCCGCCGGTCCCACCAGCCGCCCGCCCGCCAGTTGGAAGCCGAGGCAGATGACCCGCGGCGGGCCGTCGAAGCGGGTGGGGCGGGCGTCGTACACCGGCACCGGCATCAGCGGGCCGTAGTGGGAGCCGCGCATCCAGCCCTCGACGATGTGGGGCATCGTGAACGGCTCCAGCACCTCGCCGACGGCGGGGAAGGTCCCCTGGGCGCGCACGATGCAGACCGGGTCGTCCTTCCCCACGTACCGCCCTGCGATGAGGGAGAGCCGCTGGGTGGAGGAGACGGCGGCGATGTCGCCCTTCTTGGTGTAGACCGCCTTGACCGCGTACCGGCCCGGCGCGCCGATGAAGACCAGGAGGTCGTACAGTTCCTCCGGGGTGTCGAAGAAGACCCGCTTGCTCTCCTTCACGTCGTGGACCTCGAAGCGGAACCCCTCGTGCATCTTGGGGGAGATGACCAGGCCGGCGGTGTTGAAGGGGTCGGCGAACATCTTGTAGAGGGGCATGTTCCAGGCCCCGGCGGAGGTCTTATCGGCCATGAAGATGAGCACCGGCTCGGCGGGCCGCTCCTCGAACTCCATCTCCGCCACGCCGGGGCCCATCCCCTTGACGTTGCCGGAGAAGGCGTCGGCCAGTAGGTCCTGCCCCGCCCCGTACAGTTTGAGCCGCTTCGCCACCTCCGTGCAGGCCTCGAAGACGTCCCAGGCCAGTTTGTGGACCTCTTCGTTGTCCACCCCTTTTCGGTGTGTCATGATGAGTTGGAGGTCGTCGCCGCAGGCAGTGACGTGGAAGTCGATGAGGATGTCCTCCGTCACCGCCGCCTCCAGCCGGTCCTCCGCCTCCTCGATCAGTTCCTCGTGGACGCTGGAGTGGCCGACGAAGCCACCGATGTCGGCTTTGATGACGCTGAGGGTGATTTTATCGGTCATCGGTCACCTCCGTTTGTGGGTTGTGCGTTTTTACCTCACCCCCACCCCCCCCATCCCCCCTCCCTGTTACGGTATAATATAGCCGATGGGCTGCGCAGCGAGAGGTCATCTGCTGCACCCATCGGCTGGCGGCCTGGGAA
>DROW01000186.1 GCA_011388675.1 Chloroflexota bacterium
CTCGGTCCCCGAATCCACCACTTCGATGTGCCACGCGCTGCCGTCGTGATAGGCGTATTTAAGATTGTAGTTGGTGACGTCCTGATAACTGATGTGCGGGTGGTCGTCCGCGTCCAGGGCCAGGGAGACAAACCTCCCCACGTCCTCATCCCCCAGGCCGTCCACCGTCTCCTTGTGCCACGTGCTGCCATCGTGGTAGGCGTACTTCAGCAGGGTCACGTTCGTGCCCGTTTTGGTGTAGGCGACGTGGGGATGGTCCGCCGAATCCACCGCCAGCGAGTTGTACTCGCCGTAGGCCCCCCCATAAGAGTCCACCCTCTCGTTCTGCCAGGCCGCGCCGTCGTAGTAGAGATGCTGGAGGCTGTACTCGTAATGGGTGATGTGGGGCTGCCCCGCCGACTCCAGGGCCAGCGAGAGGGACTGGCCTCCATAATCGGTATCGCCCGCCACCTCGCGCTGCCAGGAGGAGCCGGCCCGGCAGGCGTACTTGATAACGTCGTTGGTGCCATCGGCGTAGGCGATGCAGGGAACCGTACCGTGCACCGCCAGCGAGGCGTACCCCCCGACGTTCCCCTCGCTATCCACGACGGTACGAACCCAGACGTACCCATCCGAGGTGGGTGAAGCGGGAGTGGCGGCGTCGCGCCCGGCCATCGCGCCCGGGACCGATGCCGCTACGGTGTGGCCGGCTGGGAGCAGAAGCGATCCCGTCAGCAACAACCCCACCAGTGCCCTCAAAGCCAGGCGAGACCTTGAGGCCTTCATCGGTTTCCCTCCTTTCGACCGAACGGTCATCGTGTGACTGTACCGACATCTGGCAGACCTGGTGGGATGATAGGATCGTCCCCCCCGGCCCGGCGACTCCAGGCAGCCTATCTCAAGGCTGGCGGGCCCAGTTCCCCGCCGCGGTCGTCGGGGCGGACGGACGGCAGAGTCGCCGGCGATCCCCATCTCACCCTTGTTGTGCTCGTTTCCACTGCCGGAACCCCTCCAGCAGGATCCGGGCCACCTCGGGGCGGGTGAACTCCTCGGGCAGCATCTCCCCCCGCTCCAGCATCTGGCGGACCTGGGTGCCGCTGAGGTAGACCCGATCCTCCGGCCCGTGGGGGCAGGTCTTGGCGGAGACGACGCCGCCGCACTTCCGGCAGTAGAAGGCGTGCTCGAACTTGAGGGGAACGATGCCGATGTCCTCCGGCGGGAACTCGTCGAAGATGTTCTGGGCATCGTAGGTGCCGTAGTAATTGCCCACGCCCGCGTGGTCGCGCCCGACGATGAAGTGGGTGCAGCCGTAGTTCTTTCGGCAGATGGCGTGGAAGACCGCCTCACGGGGGCCGGCGTACCGCATCGCGGCGGGGAACACCCCCAGGATGACCCGCTCGGCGGGGTAGTAATCCCGCAGGATGGCCTGGTAGGAGGCGATGCGCACCTCGGCAGGGATGTCGTCCTTCTTGGTTTCGCCGACCAGCGGGTGGAGGAACAGCCCGTCCACGATCTCCAGCGCGGTCTTCTGGATATACTCGTGGGCGCGGTGGATGGGGTTGCGGGTCTGGAAGCCCACCACCGACCGCCAGCCCCGGCGGGCGAACATCCGCCGCGTCTGGGCCGGGGTGTGGCGCAGTTCGGGGAACTCCGTCTTGGCCGCGGTGGGCCAGTCCACCAGCCAGATGTCCCCACCCAGGAGGACCTCCCCCCGCCGGTACAGCCGCGCCACGCCAGGGTGGGCCTCGTCGGTGGTCCGATAGACCTCCTTCGCCTCTCGCTCCTTGACCTTGCGGTCGTAGGGATACTTCTCGGCCACCTCCATCACGGCCAGGACCCGTTCCCCTTCGCAGAGGGCGACCTCCTGGCCTTCCTTGATCCGGTCGGCCAGGTCCTTCTCCACGGCGAGGGTGATGGGAATGGTCCAGACCAGGCCGTTGGTCAGCCGCATCTCCTCGACGCAGCGGTCGTAGTCCGCCTTCAGCATAAAGCCGGTGAGGGGGCTGAAGGCCCCGACCGCCAGCAGTTCCAGGTCGGAAAGGCCCATCCGGTCCAGCGGGATCTTCAGCATCCGTTCGGCTCGCTCCCGCACGGCCTCCCGCACCTCGCCGCGCAGCACGCGGTCGACCAGCACGCCTCCGTGGGGCAGGATCACGTCGTAGTAGGGTTCACTCACCGTTCCGCCTCCAATCGTCCGGGTTATTGAGGTCTCTACGCAGTAGCACCGGCTGAAATAGCCGGTGCAAGATGCCATCTCGCGCCATTTCTTTCCCCCCGCTCACCGCGCTCCGGCGAGGAAGATCGCTCCGCCGGACGGCCCGCGGGCAGGCAAAGTCGATTGTACCACGGTGAAGGGACGTGTCAAGGCGGTCCTTTTCACTCCTGCACGAACGGCCTTCCCAACCCGCCGGGCGGCCTGCCGCGGATCGCTCGATCGATCCGACGGGCCACCCGTGGCGGCAGGAGGGCCAGCAGCCGATCCACCCCCTCGCTGCTCACCAGGAGCAGGGCGAAGATCATCAGCGCGAAGGGGGCGGAGGAGAAGATCTGGGTGGGGACGTCGGCGAAGGCCGGGTTGCGCTGGAGGATGCTCCCCAGCGCCTTGAGGAGGCCAAAGAGGTACGACCCCGCCGCCACCCGCCAGGGGTCCCACCCGCCGAAGATGACGATAGCCAGCGCGATCCAGCCGATGCCGAAGGTGTGCCGGTGGCTCCAGCCCAGTTTGATGCTCAGGGAGTAGGAGGCTCCGGCCAGGCCGACCAGCGCGCCGCCGACGACGGTGTAGATGTAGCGGAGACGGTTGACGTTCACCCCCCGGGCGAAGGCCGACTCCGGCCGTTCTCCCACCCCCTGCAACTTCAGCCCCGGCTGGGTCTTGTAGATCCACCACCACGTGGCGATGATGGAAAGGAGACTCAGGTAGACCACCATATTCTGGTCGAAGAAGATCGGGCC
>DROW01000187.1 GCA_011388675.1 Chloroflexota bacterium
AGAGTCACGGGATGGAAGTTGGGGCCGAACCGCCGTCGACTCCGCTCGCGGCGGCTGTGGAGGACGCGGTAGTCGGTCGTGGGGTCGATGCCGCTCAAGGCGGCGAGGAGGTGGGATACGTACTGGGCGATCCCCCCTGGTCGGTAACCGAGGATGCGGGCGTCAATCCCGATGCGCACGGTCGACCTCGTGGGAAGCCAGGACCTGACGGGCCTGTTCGATGTCCCGTCGGATCTGATCGACCAGCGCGTTCAGGCTGGGAAAGGCCATCTCGTCCCGCAACCGGGCGATGAAGTCCAGCCCCAATTGCTGGTCGTACAGGTCCCCGTCGAAATCCAGCAGGTGCGCCTCCACCGTGAGGTGGTTGGCGGCGATGGTGGGGCGCACTCCGATGTTGACCACGGCGGGCCATATCCCCTCCCGCTCCGTCTGCGCCAGGGCGGCGTACACCCCGTTGGCCGGGATCAACCGGCCGGGGGGCGGCTCCAGATTGGCGGTGGGGAACCCCAGTTGACGGCCCAGGCCGCGCCCGTGGACCACGGTGCCGGCCAGATGGTAGGGCCGCCCGAGACAGCCGTTGGCCTCCTCGATGTCGCCAGCGGTGAGGGCGGCCCGGATGCGGGTGCTGCTGACCACCTCGCCCCGCCAGCGGAGCGGCTCCACGACGTGGACGGTGAACCCTTCCTCCGCCCCCAGCCGCCGCAGGAAGTCGACGTTCCCCTCCCGTCGGTGCCCCAGCGCGAAGTCCGGCCCGACCCAGAGTTCGACCATCTTCAGGTGCCGACGAAGTTTCTCCACGAAGTGGGCTGCTGGCGTCCCCGCCATCGCCGGGGTGAAGCGGAGGATCACCAGCAGGTCGACCCCCAGGGCCTCGATCAGTGCGGCCCGCTCCTCCAGGGTGGACAGGGCGGCTACCGGCGTGCGGCCCAGCACGACGCCGGGGTGGGGGTCGAACGTCAGCGCGACCGCCGCCCGTCCGGCCTCGTGGGCGGCGCGGGTCATCGCGCCGATCAAGTGCCGGTGGCCGCGGTGGACGCCATCGAAGGCCCCGATGGTGAGGTGGGAGGGCTGGGATAGTTGGGCTTCTTCCAGGTGATGGATGATCCGCATCGTCGACCTGCCTAAGCGAACACCTTACGGGGATGCCAGACCCGCCGGTCGGGTCGGTACTCCAGGACGGCGAGGAAAGAGCCATCCGGACCGTAGGCGCGGGCCAGGGGCTCCCCGTCGGGAGGGGGCCCGGCGATCGCCCGGCCTGAGCGGACGGCCCGCGCGGCCCCCTCGTCCAGATGGAACGCCGGGAAGCGCCGGAGGGCGGCATCCGGCGGCAACAATACCTCCGGCAACCGCTCCGGCGTGAGTTCGTCCAGTGGGATCGCGTCCTCCAGCCGGAAGTCGCCGCTGGCCAGCCGGACCAGGCCGGCCAGGTGGGCCCCGCATCCCAGCGCCTGGCCCAGGTCGTGGGCCAGGGAACGGATGTAGGTCCCCGGCGAGCAGGTGACCTCCACCGTCAGGTCCGGGGGCTCCCAGCGGATGAGCCGCAGGTCGTAGATCTCCACCGGCCGTGGCTCCCGTTCCACCGTGATCCCCTGCCGGGCCAGCCGGTACAGGGGCTGCCCCTTGTGTTTGATGGCGGAGTACATCGGAGGGACCTGGAGGATGCGCCCTCGGAATCGCTCCAGGGCGGCCTCCACCTCCTGGCGGTCGACCCTGACGGGCCGTTCCTCCACCACTCGCCCTTCGGCGTCGTAGGTGTCGGTGGCGGTGCCGAGCCGGATGCGGGCGCGGTAGATCTTGGGGGACGCCATCAGGTACTCGGCCAGGCGGGTGGCGCGGCCCAGGCAGACCAAAAGGACGCCGGTCGCCATCGGGTCCAGGGTGCCGGCGTGGCCGACGCGGCGCTGTCTCGCCACCGCCCGCACCCGGTCCACGACGTCGTGCGAGGTCATTCCCTGGGGCTTATTCAGGTTGAGGATGCCGTCCACCATCGGACTGCTCTCGCTGGCGGGCCAGGTCCTCTCGCAGGAGGGCGAGGACCTGCCGTTGGGCCTTTTCCAGAGGGCCGGGGACCCGGCAACCGGCGGCGAGGGCGTGTCCGCCTCCGCCCAGCCGGAGGGCGATGCGGGAGACGTCGAAGCCGGGGACGGCGCGGAAGCCCACCTCGATGTCCCCGTCGGGTTGCTCGGTGAAGACGACGGCCACGTGCGCCTCCTCAGCGCTGATGAGCAGGTTCGCCAGCCCGGCGTCGCCGTACCCGTCGTGTCCGATCGTCTGCTGGACGGAGAGGGGCAGGGTGGTCCAGACGATCCCATCGGCCGACTGAAGGCGGGCCAGCCCGGCCCCCCAGAGTCGGAGCGCGGCGAGCGGGCGTCGATCGAGCCCGTTGCGGGTGATGGTGGTGAGGGGCGCGCCGGCCTCCATCAGTTCGACGGCGATGCGAAGGACCTCGGGGGTCACGTTCGCCGTGCGGAAGCCGCGCGTGTCGGTAACCAGGCCGGTCAGCAGGCAGGTAGCGATCCGTTCGTCGAGGGGCTGGTGGAGGTGTCGGAAGAGGTGGTAGAGGAGATGGGTGGTGGAGACCGCGTCCTCCGCCACCAGATCGACCGTTCCGAACCGGGTGTTCGTTACGTGGTGGTCGATGTTGAGGACGGGGATGTCCCGCCCGATCGCCCTGTCGACCTGACCGATCCGGCTCAGGTCGGAGCAATCGAGGACGATCAGGAGGTCGTAGGGGCCAGGTGGGGGCTCCTGGACCACTTTCTCGAATCCGGGGAGGAAGGCGAAACGGAGGGGAAGGGCGTCCTGGCAGGCCAGGGTGGGGGATTTCCCCTGGGCGAGCAGTGCCCATCCCATACTCAGCAGGCTGCCAATTGCGTCCCCGTCGGGCGCGACGTGAATCGCCAGGAGCGGGCGTCGCGCCTCGCTCAGCAGGCGACTACTCTCCCTCAGGCTCTCCGCCGAGATCATCTTTGATTTGCTCGAGCAGGAGGTCGATCCGCTCCCCGTGTTCGAACGATTCGTCCCAGTGGAAGACCAGTTCCGGGGTGTTGCGGAGGCGGATGCGGTGGCCGAGTTCGCGGCGCAGGAAACCGGCCGCGCTCTGCAACCCGTCCAGCACCTCCTCTTTCACGTCGGGCCCTCCCAGGGCCGTGATGTAGACGTCCGCCCGACGGGTATCGGGGGTGACCTCCACCCCCGTGATCGTCACCATCGACAGGCGCGGGTCGTTGACCTGGGTCTGCAGCAGGTCGGTCAGGTGCATCTGGATCAGGTCAGCGGCCCGTCCCCGATATTTCTTTCCCATACTTTTCCCTCTCTTGGTCCTGTGCCCTCGTTCAGGCCGAGGGTTCCTCCCGTTCCATCACGTAGAACTCGATGATGTCGCCCACCTCGATGTCGTGGAAGTCCTCCAGGCCCACGCCGCATTCGAAGCCCGTGCGCACCTCCCGCACGTCTTTGGCGAACCGTTTGAGGGAGGCGACGTGCCCGTCGTAGATCTGTTCGTCCCCGCGGAAGACGCGGGCCCGGGCGTTGCGACGGGCGACCCCCTCCAGGATGTAGCAGCCAGCCACCCGGCCGACCTTGGGGATGTCGAAGGTGGCGCGGACTTCGGCCTTGCCGATGGTCTTCTCTACGTAGGCGGGTTCCAGGAGGCCCTTGAGGGCCAGTTCCATCTCGTCGATCAGTTTGTAGATGACCTCGTAGAGGCGGATGTCCACGCCCTCGCTCTCCGCCAGCCGCCGGGCGGCGGGGTCGACCGTGACCTGGAAGCCGATGATGATGGCCTTGGAGGCGATGGCCAGGTTGACGTCGGATTCGGTGACGTTGCCGGGGGCGGCGTGGATGACATTGATCCGCACCTCCTCGCTGCCCAGTTTCTCCAGCGAGGTGAGGATCGGTTCAATAGAGCCCTGTACGTCCGCTTTGAGGATGAGGTTCAGTTCCTTGACTTTGCCCTCGCGGATGCGGGCGGAGAGGTCGTCCAGGGTCAGCGTCGCGGGCGTGGCGGCCCGGGTCCTCTGCTCTTCCTTTCGCTTTTCCGCGATGGCGCGGGCGGTCCGCTCGTCCTTCACCACCTCGAACGTGTCGCCCGCGACGGGGACGTCGGAGAGGCCCAGCACGAGGACGGGCATAGAGGGCGGGGCCTCTTTGACGGGCCTGCCGTTGTCGTCCAGCATTCGCCGGACCCGCCCGTAGACGGTCCCGGCGACGATGGCGTCCCCCACGCGCAGCGTTCCGTTCTGGACCAGCACGGTGGCGGAGGGGCCGCGGGTGCGGTCGAGGTGGCCCTCCAAGATGGTGCCCACGGCGGGCCGATCGGGGTTGGCGCGGATGTTCTGTTCGTCCGCCACCAGGAGGATCGCCTCCAGCAGGTCCTCCAGGCCGATCCGCTTCTTCGCCGAGACGGGGACGCAGATGGTGTTCCCCCCCCAGTCGTCCGGGGTGAGGCCCAGTTCGCTCAATTGCTGCTTGACCCGGTCGGGCTGGGCGTTGGGCTTGTCGATCTTGTTCAGGGCGACGATGATGGGCACGCGGGCGGCGCGGGCGTGGTTGATAGCCTCGATGGTCTGGGGCATCACCCCGTCGTCCGCGGCGACGACCAGGACGGCGATGTCCGTGGTCTGGGCACCACGGGCGCGCATCGCGGTGAACGCCTCGTGGCCGGGCGTGTCGAGGAAAGTGATGGTGCGCCCCTGGTGCTGGACCTGGTATGCGCCGATGTGCTGGGTGATCCCCCCGGCCTCGGAGGCCACCACGTTCGTCTGCCGAATCGCGTCCAGCAGGGAGGTCTTGCCGTGGTCGACGTGCCCCAGGATGGTAACGACAGGGGGGCGGGGGCGGAGTTTGGAGGGGTCCTCCTCCGCGTACAGTCGTTCCCACAGGGTGGCGGGGCGTTCCGCCTCTGCCTCTTCGACCTCCGGTGGGGTTTCCTCCTGGGGCTCGAACCCCATCTCCGCCGCGACGATCGCCGCCGTGTCGAAATCGATCTGCTGGTTGATGTGGGCCATAATGCCGTTGTTCATCAGTTCTTTGATCACGTCGATGGGGCTCACGCCCAACAATTGGGCCAACTCCCGCACGGTCAGGGATGCCGGAATGATGACCACGCGATCGTTCGTCTTCTCAGCCATTCGCCTCCTCCTTCGCAGCCTGGACCCCTTCGGCCGGTTCGATCCGTTCCGGCAGGCCCTCGGCGTAAGCCCGTAGCACGGCGATCGTCTCCTCGTCCAATGATCTCTTCAGAGCCCGGTCGAGGATGCGACGTTTCAGAGCCCGCTCCCAGCAGACCTGTTGGGGGCACAGGTAAGCGCCGCGCCCGCTCCGCTTGCCGCGCTCATCCACCGCGACCTCTCCTTCGGGAGTGCGCACGATGCGGATCAATTCCCGCTTCGGACGCACCGTCCGGCAGGCGACACAGGTCCGGTGAGGAACGTGGCGGCGGCGTCCCTGTTTCTTTGCCATCCTACGCCAGTTCCTCCCAATCTTCGTCCAGGAGCCAATCCTCTCCCGGTTCGCCGCGTCGATGTCGTCGGATGGCGACGACGCGGCCCAGTTCCTCGTCGTACACCAGTTGTCGCTTGGGCCGCTTGGGCCGCTTTTTCTTCTGCTGCAGGACTTCGACGATCTTCTCTTCTTCTTCCTCCTCCTCTTCGAGCACCTCTTCCCACAGTTCCTCTTCGAGGGGTTCCTCTTCGGTCTCGGTCGCTTCTTCTTCCTCGGAGGCCTCTTCGACGGCGGGGGTCTCCTCGGCGGCGGGTGCGGCGGCCTCGGCCGGGGCCTCCTCGGCGGCGGGTGCGGGTGCTTCGGTCGGAGGAGCGGCCTCGGCGACGGCCGTTTCCTCCTCCGTGGCCTCGGCTGCCTCCTCTGCACCCTCCTCGGCGGCCGGGGCTTCGGCGGTAGGAGCCTCCTCAACGGAGGGGGCCTCCTCCGGCTGGGCGGGCGGCAGGTCGAGCCGGTCGAGTGCTTTGTGTACCTCGCTCAGCGCTTTGGGGCCGATGCCGTCCAGTTTCAGCAACCCCTCGTCCCCCTCTGCCAGGTGCTCCATCAGTTGCCCCACGTTCTCGATGCCGCCCCGCTGCAGATGGCCCAGGACCCGCTGGCTGAGCCCGATCTCGGTGATGGGGATGTCGTAGGCGGCGGAAGGGATGCGGGCCTTGGCGGCCTGGATCTTGGCCTCGCGGGCAGCGCGGGCTTCCTCCAGGGCGGCCCGTCGGGCCGCCTCCTGGACCGCCAGGCGGGCCCGCTCGGCGTTCCGCATCGAGATGTAGTGGCGGCGCACTGCCTCGATGACCTCGCGCATCGCAGCCATCTCCTCCAGGTTGTAGGGAAGTCCCTCTTCTTTGTGGTGGCGCAGCGCGGCGACCACCGTGGGCAGCCGTTCCGCCGTGGGACCCAGCGCTTCCAGCAGATCGGGGTCCTCGTTGATCTTCTGGAGTGCCCATTCGACCGCTTCGGTGACGCTCTGGATGTCGATCCGCCAGCCGGTGAGTTTAGCGGCCAGCCGGGCGTTCTGCCCGGCCCGCCCGATGGCGAGGGAGAGTTGGTCGTCGGGCACGACGACGCTCGCCGTTCGCCCCTCCGTGGGGTCTTCCTCCAGCATCACGCTGAGCACCTTGGCGGGGCTGAGGGCCTTGGCGATGAAGGTCACAGGGTCGGGGCTCCATTCGATGATGTCCACCTTTTCTCCGCCGAGTTCCTTCACGATGGACTGGATGCGGACGCCCCGCATCCCCACGCACGCGCCCACTGGATCGACGCCGGGTTGGCGGGCGGCGACGGCGACTTTGGAACGGGACCCCGCCTCACGGGCGATGGCTTTGATCTCCACCGTTCCGTTGGCGATCTCTGGTACCTCCAGTTCCAGGAGGCGGCGGAGCATCTTCTTGTGGCTGCGGGAGACGATGATCTCCGGCCCGCGAGGGGTCTTGCGCACTTCAAGCACGTAGGCCCGGATGCGGTCGTGGACGTTGTACCGTTCGCCGGGCACCTGCTCCTTGCGGGGCATAATCGCCTCGGTGCGGCCCAGGCGAAGGGTCACTTGGTGGGGGGAGACGCTCTGGACCGTGCCGTAGACCAGTTCCCCCTCCTGTTCGCGGAAGTGATTGTATTGGGCTTCCCGTTCCGCCTCTCGGATGCGCTGGAGGATGACCTGGCGGGCCGCCTGGGCAGCGATCCGGCCGAAGTTCGCTGGCGTGTCTTCGACCATAACGCGATCGCCGACTTCGGCGTCTGGCTTGATCTTGCGGGCCTTCTCCAGGGAGATTTCTGTCCTCGGATCGCTCACCTCGGCGACGACCAACCGTTCGGCGTAGATGCGGACGGCCCCCGATCGGGGGTCGATCTTCACCTGGACGTTTTGCCCGGAGGGAGCGCCGGTATCTCGCTGGTAGGCCCGGATGAGGGCGCTCTTGATCGCCTCCAGGACGACCTCTTGGGAGAGGTTCCGATCGGCACAGATCTGGTTTAAAGCAAGAAGGAACTCGCTCTTCATTTGGCTACCACCGCCTATATTAAAGAAAGTGGGCTTCGCACACCCACTTTCCGCCACCCCCTTATCCTTGTGACGCAATTATAACACAGACGCGGGTCTTGCGCAAGCATCCTGAGTTCTTGCGCCAAGAGATCGTTACCAGGTGTTGGTAGGGATAATAGGCAAAGCCGATCCTCTCCTGGTAGAATATATAGGGCAACCATCCCCCCAGGAGGTGGATCGGCTATGCCAGACCTGGCCTACGGGGAA
>DROW01000188.1 GCA_011388675.1 Chloroflexota bacterium
GGCCATCGACAATTATCTTGGGCAGCGTGTCGCCCCGCCGGTCTTCCGGAGTCGCACCCAGAAGGGGAAACCCCAGCCTTACGGTCTCTATCTGCCCCGCTATGCGGAGACAGTGAGCAATCTTCTCATCTTCCCTATCAACGCCGCGGGTAACAACGACACGGCCCGTTTCCTTTTTGCCCTGTGGAATGGCCTGGTGCTCCAGCGACATTTCGGGGTGAAGGTATTGATCAGCAACTCCCCGGTGCCGCCGTTGGACAAGCAGGAGGTCCCCGACTTGTACGTGGACAACGTCCCCTTGGCCTGCAGGGGGTTGCTGCCTTACAACGGCTACGTCCAGATTGGGGATGGAACTGATCGAGAGGGCTCACTGGAAAGGCTGTGGGATGACGTGGGGCATCTTTTTGCCCTTCGCAAATTGACCTTTGTGGATAGGGACAGAGACCCCATGCCACAATTGATCCGGGCATTGGCCGAGCATCCGCTGGCGATTTTCCACGTTGTCGATCGGTTGTTGCTGGCCCGCGTGCGGGGGCAGGAGCCAGGAGGGCTGGTAACCTGGCTCGGGCAACAAGCGTTCCCGCACGTCAGGGCACTTGCACTTAGCAAAGGAGGTGAACGGATGAGCAAACTCAGCACCTACTTGCGACGCGCTGCAGAGATCGCCTGGAAAGGGCATCTCCGTGGCCGCACCCTGGAACGAAGCAGTCTGGTCTATCCCGTCGCTGAACTCTTCGCCAAGTTGAGCCATGCCGGTGGGCACGCCGACCTGGAGGTCCTGAAGGCGGCAGCGGTCCAGGACATCTTCGATCATCTCTACCGTATCGCCGAGGGGGACCGCAAGCCGGGCCGGAAGCGATGGGAGGCCATCAAGCAGTTCGTCGATGTCTGGTTCGACGACATCCTAGGGGAGGTCTACGAAGGCAACCTGCGCAAGATGCTGGCTGACGAGAAATTGCTCCGTTCCGCTTACCTGTTTTACGTTCAGGAACAGATCCCGCAGAAGGGAAGCCGCGGGAACGAGACTGAATAAGGAGGTGAATCATGTCCATCCTGGAGAAGTATGCCGGTTATTTTCTGCCTACCTACAGCAACTACCCCCAAGGGCGGTACATCAGCCTGCTCCTGGTGCGGCAGGTGGAATCGGAGGCGATCTTCCGTACCGAAGGAAGCGGAGAGCCGCTGAGCAAAGAGTTCGTCCACGCCGGCCGGACGGGGGACGAGGTGATCCAACGGGTGGTCATCAGCAAGCGGAAGCAGACGGCGGTGGAGCGCCGCACCGGGCGAGAACTCCTGCGCAAGTATGAAATGCTCTTCCCCGGCAAGCGGACGGGGGTTCCATGCGCCCTCAACCGGAACGATCCCTGCGAACGGTGCATGGACTGCATGATCTACGGATACGCGGCTGGGGGGGGCGGAGCCCAGAAATCGCGGGTGGTGACCGACGACGCCTTCAGCCTGCACGACGCTGCTGTGGTGACGGCCACCAAGCAGTTCAACGCCCTGTTCGATACCGGCACGATGCGTGACCCGGAGACGCGCAAGCCCTCCACCAGTATCGGCACCGATGAGTACGTCAAGCCGGAGACGATCTTCCTCGACATCGAGACGATCCGGGACGTGACGGCAGATGAATTCCTGTACATCCTGGGCAACATCCTTCGCTCTAATCGCTACGGTGCGATCTCCTCCCGCATCGGCAAGGTGAGGAATATCCTGGCGGGGGTCGTTTTCGGCGACTGCGAAATCTTCAGCAATCTGGAACTCACCCAGGCGGTGTACGACCTCCTGCGCGGGGACAAGCCGGAGCCGGACTTTCCTCTTCGGGCGGAAAAGGTGGTGGACGCGGTGCGGTCCGTGACAGGGGACTTGATCGATCGCGTCGCGGGCCAGGTCGCTGTGCTCCCCGCTGAGGAGGTGGAGGCATTGGTGGAGGAGGTCACTGCGTTCTATAAAAACGAGGAGGCAGTGAAGGAGATGCTGGAACGGGCGACGGCGATGTACGGTCCGCAGGAGTAGGAGGGCGCGATATGCGCGTTTACCGCTGCGAACTTATGCTGATGGAGGCTACCTTCTTCAGCAGTCGAGAGGTGAGCAACTTCTACCAGACGGAACCTCTCATCGGTAACATCGCCCTGGCCTACGCTTTCGGCTTCTGCCAGGCTCCGTACTTCAACGACGGCACGATCTACTACAAGGAGCACTTGGGAGCGCTGAACGAGCGGGGGATCTATGTCACGCCAGCCACCATCATCGGCGAGCCGCGATTCACACTGGTGCAGTTCAACGCCCAAGCAGACGCCTACTGGTACGCGATGGCGAACAACGTCATCGTCACCCGCCCCGATGGAACATGGGCGGAGAAGCGAGGAGCCGCCTGGTACATCAAGCGGCATCCGGGAGATCGTGGGCAGAAGGTGGGCCTGGAGAATCGCCCCCAGCATGGACGCATCCGCATGCTGGCTATCGGCAACCGGGCGGTGGCCTACGTCCTGAGCCGGGAGTCGGTCTCGATCCCTCATTACATACGGTTGGGGAAATTTATGAGCAAGGCACGGGTAGTGGTCGAAGAGGTCGCGGCGAAGGAGGTTGAGCGGGAAGGAGCAGTCGTCCCCTTTCTGCTCAACCCCGCCGATCTTCCACCGGATGTGGAGTTGACCGTTTTCGATCTGATCAGCGTGCCGCCGATGCCGCTGATCCGCAACGCCCGGCTCAGTGGGCGGTTCTACCAACTATCGGATGGGACGCTGCTGCCAGCGGGGATGCGGTTTGGGGTGGATCAACTGCCATAGAGGGGGAGCCTCGATGACCACCTTCCTGTTGGAGGCCGCAAGCGAGAAACTCTCTCCTGACGATCCGTGGGGTCTCCCGTACCCACCTCTTTACCATCAGTTTCGCACCGTCGAGGCACTACGCACCCACGATCTGGTGGTCAACACCTACAACACCGGCACCGGCAAGACGCTGGCCAGCCTCCTCTACCTTTTCACCCTGAACGGAACAGGGAAGAACGTCCTCTTCATCGCTCCCACCAACGCCCTGCTGGCCCAGCACGCCGAAGACGCCGCGCGATTCGTGGAGCGACATTGCCTGGACTTCAAGGTGTTGCGCGTCAGCGCGGACGAGGTCCGCGCACTCCGCCTGGCCCAATCTCCAGAGGTTGCTCCCGCCCGCCCTGGCGAGCTACTCCAGCGGCTCATCCGCAACTATCTGGAGTTCGAGCCGGAGGCGACCCGCCGTCGCCCCATCGTCTTGGTCGTCAACCCCGACATTTTCTACTACGCCCTCTACTTTCGTTATGCTGCCCATGATCGCCGCAATGTCTTCGAGCGCTTTCTGACCGCCTTCGACTACATCATCGTGGACGAGTTCCATTACTACGACAGCAAACAGCTTTCCAACTTTCTCTTCGCCTTCGCCCTCTTCGACCAATTTGGCTACTTCGACACACGGGGGCGGAAGATCTGTCTGCTCTCAGCAACCCCGACGGCGGAGGTGATCACCTACCTCGACCGACTGTTCGGAGACCGGTGGGCGCTGGTCAGCCCCGAGAACGAACCCCCGGAGAGCGCGGACCTACCCACGGTGCCGACGCTGGCCCCCTTGGAAGTCACGGTCGTCGCAGGGCAGATCCAGGAGTGGGTCCAGATGCATCGCAACGACCTGGCCCGCTGGGTGGTCGAGGAAGACCTGGACGGTGCGCTGATCAGCGACAGCCTCTGGCGGATCAATGAAGCCTACAACATGTTGCGGTCCGTCCTGGCGGAAACGCGGATGGGGCGCATCACTGGGCCGGAGACACCGCAGGCGCGGGTGGAGGCCACCACCCGTGACCTGATCTTGGCGACCCCCACGGTGGACATCGGCTACAACTTCGCCAAGATGGGCAAGGAGCGGCAGAACATCGACTTTGTAGTCTGCGATGCCCGTCACGGCGACGCGCTGATCCAGCGCCTTGGGCGCGCCGGGAGGGTCCTGGGGAAGCCCCGGACCGACCGCCCGAGCCGCGCCGTCGTGCTGCTTTCTCCGGAGGCTGCCAGCGCACTGGCGGCCTATGACGGGCAGACCCTCAGCCGAATGGAGTTTGCCTCTATCGTCCGCGATTGCCCCTACCTCCCTCCGAAGCACACCCTGACCGGCTACATCCGCACTCACGCCATCGTCGAGTCGTTCTGGCCGATCTACCAGATCCACAAGGTTCTACCCCCGGAGGAGGAAAAGGAGATAGAGGCCCTCTTTGAGCGGGTTCGGGAGGTCTTTGCGCCCCGCAGCAAGTACACGTTCCAAAAACTTAGGAAGGTGTTTCGGAAACTGGAGGTCCGCGAACGGTGGCTGCACGACACACGGAAGGGAGAATTCCCTCTCGACAGATACACTGCCGAGTGCTTCGCCGACTGGCTGGCGTGGCTGGATCCGAAGTATGGAGAAATAAAGCCCGATGACTTGATTCCCCATCTCTCCGAGATGCTGAAGGAAGAACCCCAGCGTCGGTCGCTGCGGGCCTTCATCCAAAGCCAGGTCGCCCTGACTCGAGCCTTGTTTGCCTTCCGGGATAGTTTCCAGGGGCCGATCGTCGTCTTTTACGACCCTCAGCATCTCTTCTCCAGCCAGACGGTCAACGCCTACGGCTTGTTCCATATGCTGAGCCACTATCGCCTTTCCCCACCGATGGAGCGTAGTCGGTTCGAGCAGCGGTTTGGCAAGACGGAACGGCGAGGGGATTTCTACGTCCGTCTCCTGGAGCCGCGTGCGTCTCCGTTGCAGATCGAGTTTGTCTACGAGAGCGAGGACCGCAAGAGGGAGTTCGAGCAGAGGTGGTGCTGTGCGCCTGTGGTGCTGCGGGGGCTCCGGCTTCAGGCCCGGTCGCGAGAGGGGGCCGTCGTGGCCGGGGCACTGGAGCAGCCGTTTGTGGAGGCACTCGTGGATCGGGATGTCCCCATGCTGATCGTGCCTCCCGATTCGGCGGGCGCGCTGAGGGGGCGACTGCGGGGAACGGACATCTGGTCGCATCGTTTTACCGTGCGCTTCCCCGACGGCACGGTGGAGGAAGGGTATCAGATCGTTCTCGGGACAGCAGCCTTTCATGCCCACGCGGAACTGCTAAGGCATTTCCTGGCGCGGGAGCGGATGAAGCCGGAGGCGATCATCATCTGATACGTCGCACTGTAGGAAGAGCAATGGATAGACCACTCTACTCCCTCGTCCTTACCCTCATCCCCGTCCAGGAGGCCACCGTCCGCGCCACGATGGGGGATCAGGTGCACGCGGCGTTCTTGCGGACGCTGCGGGAGGCAGATCCGGGGCTGGCGGAGGCGCTCCACGCGCCCGAGGTGCCGATCCGCCCCTTCACGGTTTCCCCGCTTTGGGGAGCCAGCCGTGCCCGCGATGGGAAACTGCACCTTTCGCCGGAGCGGACCTACTGGCTGCGGTTCACCGTCCTCTACCCCCTCATCTTCGAGCGGTTTATGGCCCGCTTCCTGAGCGGGGAGGGCCGCCCGGCGATTCGTCTGGGGAAGGCGCTCCTGCTCGTTCGGGAGGTTCTGACCACGCCGGAGGGCCACCCGTGGGCCGGTTATACCACCTGGTCGCAACTGGCCTCGGAAGCCCGACCGGAGCCGGAGGTCCTCCTGGACTTCGTCACGCCTACCGCTTTCGGCTTCGGACAGAAGGAGTGGGGCAAGAAGGTCGTCGTGCTGCCGGAACCGCCGCTGGTCTTTGGGAGCCTGCTGCGCACTTGGAACGGGCTGGCCCCCGCGCCGCTGCGGATGGAGGAGCGGGCATTGATGGCCTATCTGGAAGAACACGTCGTCGTCAAGCGGATCGAGGAGTTGCGCACGCGGATGCTTCGCTTCCGCCGCTCGCCCCAAGTGGGCTTCGTGGGGCGCGTCACCTACGGGCTGATGGGGGAGAATGAGATCGCCCGGTTGCAACTCAACATCCTGGCCGACTTCGCTTTCTACGCAGGGGTGGGAATGAAGCGGACGATGGGGATGGGACAGTGCAGGAGGGACAGGGAGCCCGGGGATGAGGGATGAGGTGGACTATCTGCCGATCTCGATGCTCAACCAGTTGGCGTACTGCGAGCGGCGGTTCTGGCTGATGTGCGTGCAGGGGGAGATGGCGGTCAACGCGCCGGTGCTGGAGGGAATCCAGCAGCACGAGCGGGTCCACGAGGGGGGCGTGGAACGGGACGGGGAAGCGGTCGTCCGGCGGCGGGTGTACGTGTGGTCGGACCGGCTGCGGGTGGCGGGGTTCGCCGATGTGGTGGAGGAGCGGGGTGGGAGGTTGATCCCGGTCGAGTACAAGCGGGGTCGGATGGGGCGCTGGCTGAACGACCATATCCAGTTGTGCGCGCAGGCGATCTGCCTGGAGGAGCGGACGGGGAGGCCAGTACGGGAGGGGGCCATCTTCTACTGGCGGTCGCGGCGTCGGGTGCGGGTGGAGATCACGCCCGAACTGCGGGCGCGGACGGAGGAGGCGGTGGCGCGGGCGTTCGCCCTGCTGGAGGCGGGGCGGATGCCGCCACCGCTGGAGCATCGAGCCAAATGTCGGGATTGTTCTTTGGAGCCGATCTGCCTGCCTCGGGAGGTGCTGGTCCTTTCCAGGGAGTCCACCTGATGGCCCAATTGCAGGTATGGGAGGACGGCGTGGCGACGCTCTATCTGACGGAGCCTCGGTCGCTGGTCCGTAAGGACGGCGAGACGCTAGTGGTGCACATTCCGGAGGACAAAGATCAGGGGACGCCGAAGCGGAAGGTGCGGGTCCCGCTGATCAAGGTCACGCAGGTCGTCGTCTACGGGAACGTGACGTTGACGGGGGCGGCGCTGGGGGCGCTGCTGGCGCGGGGGGTGGACGTCTGTTTCTGTTCATACCACGGCCGCTTTCGGGGACGGCTGGCTCCGCCGATGGGGAAGAACAGCCTGATCCGGTTAGAGCAGCATCGGGCGCACAACGATCCGGTGCGGTCCTTCACGCTGGCGCGGGCCTTCGTGCGAGGGAAACTGGCGAATATGCGTGCGATGCTGTTGCGAGCGAACCGGAAGCGGCAGGACGAGGAGGTCGAGCGAGCGGTCGTGTCGTTGAAGGGAGTCTTGGATCAAGTGGATGGGCTGGACCCGCAAGAGGCGGTGGCCGTCGATCCGAGCCGTCCCCAGGCGGACAGCCTGTACGGTCGGCTGATCGGGCTGGAGGGGGCGGGGACGGCGGCCTATTTCGGCGTTTTCGGTCGGCTGCTGAAGGGGGACTGGGGATTTACGAAGCGACAGCGCCGTCCGCCCCGAGATCCCGTGAACGCCCTTTTGTCGTTTGGCTACGTGCTGCTGATGAACCAGGTCGCTTCGGCGGTGAGCGTCGTGGGCCTGGATCCGTATGTCGGGTTCCTTCATTCCTCGCAATTCGGGAAGCCGGCGTTAGCGCTGGACGTGATGGAGCCGTTTCGCCCCCTGGTCGTGGACTCCGTGGTCCTCACGCTGCTCAACAACGGCATGCTGAAGCGCAAGGATTTTGAGGAGGAACTGGGTGCGTGGCGGCTGACGGAGCGGGGGCGGCGGGTCTTTTTGACCAAGTTCGAGGAGCGGTTGGACACGGAGATCAAGCACCCGGTATTTGGGTATCGGGCGACCTATCGTCGGTGTTTGGAGTTGGAGGTCCGGTTGGTCGCCAAGTGGCTGACGGGCGAGATCCCTCGGTACAAGCCGTTTGTGGTGAGGTGAGATGAAACGAGGCAGGCCGGAGCGGACCTTATACGTCATTGCTTACGACATTTCTGACGATCGGCGTCGCACGCGGGTGCACAAAGCCCTATCGGGGTTTGGTCGGTGGACCCAATACAGTTTATTCGAGTGTCATTTGACGGAGAAGGAGATGGTCGCTTTACGGGGGAAGATACTGCCGTTGCTATCGCCCGAGGAGGACAGCGTGCGGTTCTATCCGTTGTGTGCCTCGTGTCGGGCGAAGGTAGAGACGATTGGTTCGGAAGGGCCGGAGGAGGAAGTGGTCTTTGTCGTTTGAATTTTTTTCAGCGGACGATCTGCGAGCGGCGAAGCGCCCCTATAGGGGGCCGGGGGTGCTCGCGCCAGGGGTGGTGGGGGAAAAGCGGAGTTGGTCCAGATATGGGGGGTGGTGGAATAGGGTGGGGTGGGTAGACTTCTCTTTTGTCAGCGTGCTCGCAGCGGCAGGCTGGGTGGGGAGAGGAGGTGGGGATAGGGGGCGAGGCGTTCCGCGAGTGGGGCGCAGAATTCACAATCTCGGCAACATACGGAGATGAGTGGCCCGTCTGGCCCATAGGTGCGTGAACTGTTTGGGAAGAGAGAATCCCGAGGGAGGGATTGAAACCAGATCACGGGGTGGGACGCCAGGTGATCACCGCCCGGTTTGGGAAGAGAGAATCCCGAGGGAGGGATTGAAACGCTGGAGTCCACCACAAACGCGCTGATCCGCCCCTCGGTTTGGGAAGAGAGAATCCCGAGGGAGGGATTGAAACCATTCTTGTCCAGAATTCCAC
>DROW01000189.1 GCA_011388675.1 Chloroflexota bacterium
CCCAGCACAGGTTGTAGCGCAGGCTAACAGCGTGGTAAGGCTCTAGGGAACCGGCGGATCGGTGGAGGCGGATGGTTCGTCGGAGAAGAGATAGCCGCTGCCGCGGACGGTGCGAATCCAGCGGGGACGGGAGGGGTCCCGCTCCAGTTTGTGCCGGAGGCGATAGATATGGGATCGAAGAAGGGTACGGGCCTCGTGATCGTCCACCTCGCATCCGTGCAGGTGGGTTGCCAGTTCGCCGGGGGGAACGACGCGGTTCCGGTGGCGCATCAGATAGACGAGGATCTCGAACTCGGTGGGGGTTAGTTCGACGGGGCGGCCTTCGGCGACGACGAGCCGCCGTTGAGTGTCCACCGTGAGGCCGGGGGCCTGGAGGAACCGTTCGGTGAGCGGAGGGGAGGGCATCTGGCGGCTGATGGCTTTCAGGCCCGCCAGTGCCCGTTCCAGGAGAGCGACCGGGTCTTCATCTCCAAGACGTTGGCGTCGCTCGTTCAATCCAGCCTCCACAGCGCGGATGATCTCGCCTAGGGGACTGGGCTTAAGAAGATAGTCGAACGCGCCGTGTCGGATGGCGGCGATGGCTGAATCCAGCGTGCCGTATGCTGTAAGGATGACGAAGACGGTGTCCGGAGCCAGCGGACGGGCTGCCTTCAGCACCTCCGTCCCGTCCATCCCAGGCATCTTCAGGTCCAGCAACACCACGTCGAAGGTGTGCCGGGCGATCAGTTCCAGCGCTTGCTCGCCGGAGGCCGCCTCGCTGGTCCGGTACCCCATCCGGCGGAAGAGGCCAGATAAGGTGCGGCGGAGCGATTCTTCGTCGTCCACGATCAAAATGTGGGGAGGTTCGGGGGAAGAGGAAGGAGCGGACACAGGAATCGTCATTGGCTAGTCCCCCTTGACTCCCAGGGCAGGAAGAAAGACAGTGAACGTCGCTCCCTCCCCTTCTATACTCTGGACAGTGATCTCGCCCCGATGCCGTTGGATCACATCCCGGCTGACGCTCAGGCCCAGGCCCGTACCGCCCTCCTTCGTCGTGAAGAACGGCTCGAAGATCCGTTCCAGGTTCTCCTGGGGTACTCCGTGACCGGTGTCGGTGAAGGAGATGGCGACACGACCATTCTCATCGAGCCACGTAGCGATGGAAAGGCTTCCCCCGTTGGGCATCGCATCCACGGCGTTGAGAATGAGGTTGAGGAAGACCTGGGAAAGTTCGTCGGGACTGGCCTGGACAAGGGGAAGATCAGGAGCCAGGTTGCGCTGCACGGCAACGCGATGGTGCTGGAGGTACTTGTTGCAAAGGGCGAGGGTCCTTTCAACGAGATCGTTCACCTGAGTAGGCCTCATATTTCGGCGAGGGCGGCGGGCGAAATCGAGCATCCGAGCAACGAGTTTCATCAGCTGCTTGACCTCTTCCGCGGCGATCTGAAGGTATTCCCGCTGCTCGTCCGGTTCCATCGGGAAGGTGAGTATCAACTGGAGGCTGTTGTGGATGGCCTGGAGGGGATTGTTGATCTCGTGGGCGAGGGAGGCAGCCAGTCGCCCTGTGGCGGCCAAGCGTTCGTTCCTCACCAATTGAGTCCGCGATTGTTCGACCAGTTTCCGCAGTTCCCGCTCAGCCTCGTACAGGCGGGCGTTCTCCATCACAATACCCAGTTGGGCAGCAATCGCCTCGAACATCCGCAGATCGGAGCGGGTGAGCGCGCCGGGGTGGACGCTGCCGGCCCCCAAGACGGCGATGACTCGACCCTCTACCTGCACGGGCACGGCGAGCAGAGAGCGAAGGCCAGGAGTTTCTTTGAAGTAGTGGGACCCCTCCGCAAGATCCTCCACCAGTTCTGGCTGGCCGCTGGTGTATACCCGGCCGCAGACACTTTCCTCCAGGGGAAGTTGCAGGTATTCTTCAGAGGGAGCGACGAAGCCCACCAGGGAGGGATGAATGACCAGATGCTCTCCCGATTCATCCGGCAGGGCAAAGACCAGATAGTCGATGCGGAGGGTACGACGGATGGCCTGCAGAGTGCGGGTCAGCACTTGGTCGAAGTCGAGAGTAGAAGCAGCGGCGAGGGTGATCTCTTGGAGCACACGGGCCTCGGCGAGGAGGTGAGACGTCCTTTCGTGCAGCTGAGCGTTGGCGATAGCGATGGCGGCCGAACCGGCCAGCGAGGTCAGGAGAGAGAGTTGTTGCTCGCTGAAAGCGTTCGCCTCTTCGTGGACGACTTCGAGGACTCCGATCGTCTCTCCCTTGCAGATGAGAGGGACGGCTAAGAGGGAACGGCTCGTCAGCCCCGTGAGGGCATCGATTTGCTTGAAAAAGCGAGGGTCCGCCTGGGCGTCGGGGACCAGGGCAGGGGTTTTCCGCTGGAGCACCCATCCAGCGATGCCGCTGTCGGCCGGTATAGAGATACCCACCAGATCGTCAGAGGCAGGCCCCGACGAAGCCGTGAAGGTCAGCCGGTTCGTCTCCGAGTCGTACAGCAGCACGGAAGCAGCACCGGCGTTGAGGAGTTTACAGGTCTCCCGCAGGATCCGAGTCAACACCTCCCGCAGATCCAGCGTCGCGGTGAACGTCTGGGCAGCCTTGTTTAGGAGGTCCAGTTCGCAGGCCCGCTGTCGTGCCTCTTCGAACAGCCTGGCCCGTTCGATCGCTATGGCAGCCTGGTTGGCGAGCGAGTCCAGAAACCGTCGGTCTTCCTGACCGAAGGCGTTCTCCCGCGTGCTTCCCACGCCCAGCACGGCCCTGACCTCCCCCTCCACGAGCAGGGGCACGGCGAAGGCCGAGCGGACGTTCTCCACGGGAAAGCGACGGGAATCCTCCCGCGCGTCGGGTATGTAGATCGTCTCGCCCGTACGGGCGGCAGCAGCGATGATTCCTACCTCGGTATCCAGGGACAGGGACTGGGGAGGCTTCGGGGCGTCCGGCGGGCACCGGCTGGCGAGCCGGTGGAGTCTTCGTCGGGCCAGGTCCACCATCCACAGGCAACAAAGGTCGCACTTCAGCCCGCCGGCTATCGTTTCCAGAAGCGCCTCGGCGACCTGGACAGTGTCGAGGGCAGAGGCGAGGCGCTGTCCGAGATTGTGAAAGGCGGAAAGGCGTGTTCGGAGCCGCCGCTGCTCCAATGCACGGGCGACCGTAGTTCGGAGCGCGGTTGGGTCGAAAGGTTTGGTGATGTAGTCGTAAACCCCTAGCCGTAGCGCGTCGGTGGCGGTCTCCAATGAGGTGTGCGCAGTGAGGAGGATGACGTCGACGGGAAGTTCTCGTTCGCGGATGTAGAGGAGAAGTTCCATCCCATTGGGCCCGGGGAGCAGAAGGTCCAGGATGACAAGATCGCACGGGGTTTCCTCAAGGCGTTCGACAGCCTCGGGGAGATCGTAGGCGGAGATGATCTCGCACTGGAGTGGTGAAAGTGCGTGGCGGAGCAGATTGTGGATCTCGGGATCATCGTCGACGACCAGAATTTTATCCTGACCGGGCACCTTTATGCTCAAGCAATAGGTACTGGCAAGACCGTGCGTCGCCGAGTATTGTAACGTTTTTGGGAAAGAAGTCAACCACTGCTCGGGGTCATCGCACTTTGGCGAGAACAGTCAGGGCCGGGAACCGATCGACGGCCACGCGGGGGTGGCCGTCGATCGTCGATGCCTGTGGAGGTCCAGCCGTCTCAGGAGAAGCCTAATCTCTGGCGCTCCTCTTCCGCCATCATCGAAGGATCCCATCGCTCGGTTCCCAGCGTGACGCGCACCGGCCGATCCGTAACAGCCTGCGCGGCCACGCGGGCCTGCTCCAGAATCATGTTGGCCAGCGGACAGAAGGGAGCGGTCAGGATCATCGTGATGTGGACTTCTCCCTCCACTTCTTCGATCTTCCGCACCAGCCCCAGGTCCACCACGCTGAGGCCGATCTCCGGATCGTATACCTCCTTCAGTGCTTCTCGAATCCGCTGTACTTCTTGCTCCGAAAGGGGAGGTCGCTCCTCGCTCATCACTTTGCTCCTTGCCCTGTGATGCGCCCATTATACCACAGCCCCTCCGATACGTCAAAAAAGCAGAAGAGCATCTCTGAAACGCAGGCCGGCGTACAGTCCTGCCCTCATTTCGCAAATGCCGCTCACCTCCCTCATCCTCCGCCTCGAACACCCTCGGGTGACGTCCTTGTTCCATCCCCCAGGTGGTGTTATAATCCCGCAGGGGGAAAGATGCTGCGGATACTGATCGTAGATGACCATGAGGTGGTGCGCGTCGGCCTGCGCGCTCTCCTGGAGCGTCATCCCGACTTCACCGTGGTGGACGAAGCGGCGACGGCGCGAGAGGCACTGCAGAAAGCCCTCCTCCACAAACCGGACGTGGTAGTGATGGACATCCGGTTGCCAGGCCGCAGCGGCATCCAGGCCTGCCACGACATCGTGGAGAAACTTCCCGACACAAAGGTCATCATCCTCACCTCCTACGCGGAGGACGAACTGCTCTTCGACGCCATCACCGCCGGCGCCTGTGGGTACGTCCTGAAGCAAATCGGCTCGGACGACCTGATCCGGGCCATCGAGACCGTCGGGCGGGGGGAAGCGCTGCTGGACCCGGCGGTCACCCAGAAGGTGTTCGAGCGGGTGCGGGAGGCGGCCCGGCAGGAGGTGGCCGCCGCCTTCGCCAACCTCACGGAGCAAGAGTTGCGGGTGCTGGAACTGGTGGCCGAGGGACGGACCAACCGGGAGATCGCCCAGGTGTTGTTCCTGGGGGAAGGGACCGTCCGCAATTACGTCAGCAGCATCCTGAGCAAACTGGGGCTGACCAACCGGGCCGAGGCCGCCGCTTACGCTGTCCAGCACAACCTCCGAGAATACCTCCGCTCTATGCGAGGTTGAGGCCAGGATGGAAGCCCGCCCGGTAGACCTCCTGGCAGACCTGAACCCTCAGCAGCGCGCGGCCGTCGCCGCCTCCGACGGCCCCGTGCTGGTCCTCGCCGGTCCCGGTTCCGGCAAGACCCGCGTCCTCACCCATCGCGTGGCGTGGCTCGTCCTGGAACGGGGGGTCCCCCCCCACCGGATCGTCGCGGTCACCTTCACCAACAAAGCCGCCCGGGAGATGCGCCATCGGCTGCAGGACCTCCTTGGTCACGGGCGGACCAGCGTGTTGACCCTGGGCACGTTCCACGCGCTGTGCGCCCGCATCCTCCGCCGTGAAGGGCCGACCATCGACATCCCCCGCGACTACGTCATCTTCGACGCCGACGACCAGCGGGCCGTGGTCCGCCAGGTGCTCCGCGACCTGAACATCGACGACAAGCAGTACCGTCCCCCCGCCGTCCACGCCGCCATCTCCCGTGCCAAGAACGAACTGATCCCGCCCGAGGCCTACCAGCCCGATTCCTACTTCGGCGAGATCGTCCGCCGGGTCTACGAACAGTACCAGCAGCGGCTCCGCGCCAGCAACGGCCTCGATTTCGACGACCTGCTGATGGAGACGGTCCGCCTCTTCCGCGAGCATCCGGAGGTGCTCGCCCGCTACCAGGAGCGGTACCTCCACATCCTGGTGGATGAGTTCCAGGACACCAACATGGCCCAGTACATCCTCCTGCGCCAACTGGCTGCGCGCCACCGCAACCTGTTCGTCGTCGCCGACGAGGACCAGTCCATCTACCGCTGGCGAGGGGCGGACTACCGGAACATCGCCCGGCTGCGGGAGGATTATCCCGACCTGGCGACTTACCTCCTGGAGCAGAACTACCGGTCCACCCAGACGATCTTGGACGTAGCCCAGGCGGTCATCCGCCACAACCCGGGTCGAACCGAGAAACGGCTCTTCACCCGGCGGGGGCGGGGGGTGAAGGTGGTCGTGCACGAGGCGTACGATCCGGAGGACGAGGCTCAGTTCGTGGTGGATTCCATCGCCGAACTGGTCCTCCGGGGAGAGGCCCGGCCGGGCGACTGCGCGGTGATGTACCGGACCAACGCCCAGTCCCGCGCGCTGGAGGACGCCTTCATCCACGCTGGCCTCCCCTATCGACTGGTGGGGGCTACCCGGTTCTACGCCCGCCGGGAGATCAAGGACCTGATCGCTTTCCTGCGGGTGGTCCACAATCCGGCCGACAGCGCCAGCCTCAGCCGCGTCATCAACGTCCCGCCGCGGGGCATCGGCAAGCGGACGGTGCTGGCGCTGGAGGAGGCGGCTCGCGCCCAGGACGCTCCGTTGTGGTGGGCGGTGGAGGCGGCGGCCACCGGCGCAGGCGAGAGTGCCATCCCTATCACCGGGCGCGCCCGAGCGGCTGTCGCCGCCTTCCACCGGATGGTCCGAGGCTGGATCGAGGCCCGCGAGGACCTGACGGTGCCCCAGTTGATGGACCGGGTGATCGCGGAGACCGGCTACGAGCCCTACCTGCGGGACGGAACGGAAGAGGGGGAGGACCGCTGGAACAACGTGCAGGAACTGCGATCCGTCGCCGCCGAGTACGCCGATCTCTCGCTGAGCGACTTCCTGGCCGACGTCGCCCTGGTCTCCGACGTGGACAATCTGACCGATGACGTGGATGCCCCCACGCTGTTGACGCTGCACAGCGCGAAGGGGTTGGAGTTCCCCGTGGTCTTCATCACTGGCCTGGAGGACGGGCTGCTGCCCCACAGCCGCTCGTGGGAAGACCCGGAGGCGCTGGCGGAGGAGCGTCGCCTGCTGTACGTGGGGATCACCCGGGCCAAGGACCGGCTCTACCTGACCTACGCCTTCCGTCGCGCCCGCTACGGGGCTTACGAGCCGAACGTCCCCAGCCGTTTTCTGGAGGAGATCCCCTCCCACCTGATCGAAGGAGCGTGGGTACGAACGCGACCGGCGGAGCGGGAGATCGCGCTGGAGGTGATGCCAGCCGCTTCCACACCCCGCTTCGCTGCCGGGGACCGAGTAGTGCATCGGGTCTTCGGCGAGGGAATCGTGCTGGACAGCCGTCCCGACGGAGACGACGAACAGGTCACGGTGGCGTTCGAAGAGGTGGGGCTGAAACGGGTGATGGGGAGTTACCTGGAACCGGTGTAGATCGCGCCCCCCGTCGACCCCATCTGATCCCCAAAAACGCGCTTGACTGGATCGACGTCTAGGCTATAATCTGAAGCGAACGTTGTCAACCGAAGGATGGGGCCTTGAGGCCACGGCGGACTCGGAACGAGACACGGGCAAAAGGGTCCGCACTCCTGTATGGCAAGTCCACATCAGGCCAAGAAGCGCAGACCTCCGCGAGAAGCCACCTCGTAAGGGCAACCCGCCATCCTCCCCAGGCCAGCCCCTGGGACATTAGAGGCCCTCATCCGGACCAGGTGAACGGCGGGCTGGCACCTCCACCCCCATACGGGAGCAAGAACGTCGGTGAATCGTCCACAGGCTGACCGATGCGCTCTTCTTAGCCTACTCAAGCCTGATCGTTGGTGGTCAAAGACCACCAGCGCGGATCAGGCCCTTCCCCCATCGACCTAGTCCCCCCGCCTCCCCTGAAGGCGCATCACTCTGAAAGAACCGGGGGCTCCGCCAGGCCGAGACGGGCCAGCCGGACACTCCGGCGTGTCCCCCTGGAAGGCACTGGAAGACCACGCCGGAGATCACTACCCCACGCTGGGCTCCCGCCGGGACGACAGACGGTAGACAGGCGCGAAGGGCAAGACGGCGTCCTCGGCGTGACTCGCCGTTCGGCCCATCAACCAGGGGGTGAACCCTGGAGGGAGGAGAGCGCCATGAAGTTTCAAAAGCATCCGCTTGTGTTCCACGGCATCATCTTGTCCCTGATCCTGATCTTCAGCATGTCCCTGCGCCCCACCCCCGCCCCCTCCCCCACC
>DROW01000190.1 GCA_011388675.1 Chloroflexota bacterium
GATTGTGGCGCAGGTGGGAGATCTCTCGCCGGAGGAGGCGGGGGACATTGCGGCCGCGATCGCCGAGTCGTGGCACACCTCTGCCCGGGTCGCCAAGATTTTGGGCAAGGAACAACTCCGTTTCGAGCAGAGTATCGGCGGGGGGGAGCACATCCTATACTCGCTCGCGCTCGTCGAAGATCTGTTGCTCACGGCCCTGATCGAAGGCAAGGTCCCGTTGGGTATCATTCGCCATCGATCCCGCGAGACCGCCGAAGCCATCCGCAAGCGACTCGAAAAATGAAACCCCAATTGGTCCTTATCGACGGTCACGCTCTGGCCTACCGGGCCTTCCACGCCTTGCCCCTAGACCGGTTCGCCACACGCGACGGCGAGCCGACGAACGCCACCTACGGCTTCACCTCCACTCTCCTTCACATCCTCCACGAGTACCATCCCGACTACATCGCCGTCTGCTTCGACGCCGGTCGCTCCGGCCGCGACCTCACCTATCCGGAATACAAGAGCCAACGAGACCGCATGCCCGAGGCGATGCACGTTCAGATGGCGCGGGTCCGCCAGATCGTGGAGGCCCTCGGCATCCCCATCTTCGAACTGGAAGGGTTCGAGGCGGACGACCTCCTGGGTACGCTGGCCCGCCAGGCGGCCGAACAGGGCGTGGAGACTCTCATCGTCACCGGCGACCGCGACCTCCTCCAACTGGTCGGCCCTCACGTCAAGGTCTTCCTGGCCGGGCGGAAACTCTCCGAGGGGAAGGTCTACGACGTGGAGGCGGTCCGCGCCCGCTATGGAGGGCTATCCCCCGCCCAACTCCGCGATTACAAAGCCCTGGTCGGAGACAAATCGGATAACATCCCGGGGGTGGAAGGAGTCGGTGAGAAAACGGCAATCCGTCTCCTTCGGCGATACGGCTCACTGGAGGCCATCTACGCCCACCTGGACGAGGTCGAACCTGCCCGTTTCCGAACGGCGCTGGAGAAGGGACGGGACGCCGCCTTCCTCAGCCGGGACCTTGCCACCATTCACACCGACCTGCCGGTGAAACTGGATCTGGAGGCCTGCAAGGCCCGCCACTTCGACCGGGATCGCGTGCTCGACCTCTTCCGCCGCCTGGAGTTCCGCTCTCTGATCCACCGTCTCCCCACGCCGGAGGGCCCCACCCGGCAACTCCCCCTTTTCCCCTCCGAAGGGAACCAGTCCCCACCCCACCCCACCCGCCATCACGTCGTCGACGCCCCGGACCAACTGGCCCGCTTGGTCGAACGCCTCCGGCGGACCCGGGCCGTCACGTTCGACGTTGAGACCACCTCCACCGATCCTATGCGCGCTGGTCTGGTCGGCATCGCCCTCACCGACCGTGAAGGAGAAGGTTGGTACATCCCGATAGCCCACCGCGAGGGTCGCCAGATCCCCCAGGAACAGGCCCTGGACGCCCTTCGGCCCCTCCTCGAAGACCCCGCTATCCCCAAACAGGCCCACAACGCCAAGTACGACATAGGCGTCCTGGCGCGACACGGCATCACGGTGCGGGGGCTTGCCTTCGACACGATGATCGCCGAATGGCTCACCAACCCTGCCAGCCGCAACCTGGGCCTCAAAAACCTGGCCTTCATTCGACTCGGCATCGAGATGACGCCACTACAGGACCTGATCGGCAAGGGCCGCAAACAGATCACACTGGACCGGGTGGAGATCGAGCGGGCCGCCGCCTACGCTGCCGCCGACGTGGACATCACCCATCGCCTGGTCCGGGTATTGGAACCAGAACTGCGGGAAAAGGGACACTGGGACCTGTTCACACAGATGGAACTTCCCCTAGTCGAGGTCCTCCTGGCGATGGAGATGACGGGGGTAGCGCTAGACGTTCCCTTCCTGCAAAGAATGTCCGACGAACTGGGACGGCGACTGAGTGAACTGGAAGAAGAAATCCAGCGGATGGTCGGCTACCGGTTCAACGTCAACTCCGGCCAACAACTGGCGAAGGCCCTCTTCGAGGTACTGCGGCTTCCCACGCGCAACGTCCCTCGGACCGCCACTGGCCGCTACTCCGTCGCCGCCAGCGTCCTGGAATCGCTTCGCGGAACCCACCCGGTGATCGACCTCATCCTGGAGCAGCGGGAACTGGCCAAACTGAAATCGACCTACGTAGATGCACTACCCGCGCTGATCAATCCGGAGACCGGCAGGGTTCACACTTCCTACAACCAGACCGGCACCGTTACTGGGCGCATCTCCTCCAGCGAACCGAACCTACAGAACATCCCGATCCGATCCCCGCTGGGACGGCAGGTGCGGAAAGCGTTCGTCGCCCCGCAGGGATGGGTGTTGCTCGGAGCGGACTATTCCCAGATCGAACTGCGGATTCTGGCCCACATCAGCGGCGATCCCGGGCTCGTAGAAGCGTTTCGGCGCGGCGAGGACATCCACGCCACCACCGCTGCGGCCCTTTTCGACGTGCCCATAGACCGTGTAACCCCGAATCAGCGACGGTTCGCCAAGCAGGTGAACTTCGGCCTGATCTACGGTATGAGCACCTACCGGCTGGCCCGCGACAGCGGCCTGACCCAGGCCGAGGCGGAGAACTTCGTCGCCCAATATTTCGGCCGCTTCCCCAGGGTTCGAGAATACCTGGAAAGAACCATCGCCCAGGCCAAGAACAAGGGGTACGTGGAGACGCTGCTGGGCCGCCGTCGGTATTTCCCCGTGTTCCAAACCACCGCCCCCGGCAAGGAACAGGCCCGCCGACGGGCGGAACGGGAGGCGGTCAACGCCCCCATCCAAGGTTCCGCCGCCGACATCATCAAACTCGCCATGCTCAACCTGTACCGGGCCTTTCAGGAACGCCACCTGAGAGCCCGGATGATCATCCAGGTCCACGACGAACTGATCGTGGAAGTCCCTCAGGAAGAACTCCCTACTGTAGCCCCGCTGGTGCGCCAAGTGATGGAATCCGTGTACCCCCTGCGCGTTCCACTCAAAGTCGATCTGAAGGCGGGGCCCAACTGGGGGGAGATGGAACCTTTTGCCCAGGAGTAAGAGATGAGCCAATGCGAGATCGAACCACGCCGCATCGGTTGACCTCTCCTCGGGCTGTACTATAATCCTCACAGTAAACTCAAGTGCAAGGAGGACCCGGCCCTTGGAACCAACGACCATTGACGAATCGGCTTTGCCCGAACGTCCGGAAGGGGACCAGGAGATCTCCCTTTCCCGCGCCTTCGGCGGGAGGTCGTTTCTGCGGGACGTGGTGGAGACGATCCTCCTCACCCTCATCATCTTCCTCGTAGTCAATGCGCTCACCGGCCGATTTCAGGTGCGCGGCACCAGTATGGAGCCGACCCTCCACACCGGGCAGTACATCATCGTGAGCAAACTGAGTTACCGCCTGAGCGAACCCCAGCGGGGAGACATCATCGTCTTCCATCCCCCCAACGGCTCCCACGAGGACTACATCAAGCGGATCATCGGCCTGCCCGGAGAGCGCGTCGAGATCAGAGACGGATCGGTCTGGATCAACGGGTACCGACTGGAGGAACCCTACATCAGTTCCCCAACACCCTACACCGGCGCTTGGGAACTGGGGCCCGACGAGTACTTCGTCTTGGGAGACAATCGAGGAGGCTCCAGCGATTCCCATTCCTGGGGCCCTGTGCCCCGGGAAAACATCATCGGCAAAGCCTGGCTCTGCTACTGGCCCCCCCAATACTGGGGCCCCCTCCCCCACCACCGGTTCCCGCTCATCGAGGGAGAGGAGTAGACGAGATGGAATCGTTCCGAGTTCCTTTGGTAGAATTCCCCCAAGACGCCCTGGTCGAGATCGCTCGTTGGCTGACCCCCCAGCGTTTAGCCTCTCTGATCGACGTCACCGATCTGAAAGCGGACACGCAGGAACCGAAGATCCACGAGATGGTCCACTGGGCCAGAGAGCACGGCTTCTATTCCATCTGCGTCAACCCGGTTGAGGTGGACCTCCTTCCCCGTCTCCTGGCGGGGACTGGCATTCGAGAGTGCTACGTGATCGACTTCCCGCTGGGGAAATCGACCATTGCGATGAAGGCCCATCAAGCCGCACAGGTGGTCGCCCAGAGCCGAACCCTCCGGGGAGAGGGCCCCGGCTGGGTGGAACTGGATATGGTCATCAACGTCGGTCGCTTCAAGCAGGACCCCGAGTACACACGACGCGAGATCGCGTCGGTCGTCGAAGCGGCGGACGGTGAGCACGTCAAGGTCATCATCCGCTCGTCCGAACTCACCGACGAGGAGATCGCCCTCGCCTGCCAGATCGCCAAAGAAGCCGGGGCCCACTTCGTCAAGAACTCCACCGGAATGGAGGCTTTCGGGGCCACGCCGGACCACATCCGCTTGATGCGCGACGCTGTCGGCCCCGATATGGGGGTGAAGGCGGCCGGTGGCATCCGGGACGCCCTGGCGGTGATCCGTCTGATCTACGCCGGGGCCCTCGACCCCGCCCTGCGCACGCCGGATCGTTTTCGGCTCGGCACGTCCAGCCCACTAGGCATCCTCTCCTCCTTGAGAGACCTCCAACGGGACCTCGAAACCCAGATCGCCACGCCGCCTGTCCCGTGCACGATCTGCCCCTCCAGCCACGCCGAGAAACTGCGCCCGGCGCTGCGTGAGTACCACCTCCGACGATGCCGACAATGCCCTCACCGCGCTCACCGGGAGGGCATCGTGCCGTAAGGGGGAACCTGCCTACAGCCAAGGAGAGACATCGAGGAGAAACATCGATGGAGGAGACCCTACGCACAGGCTGGCTTGCAGTGGACTTCTTCACCCAGAGTTATCGCATCTCCGGGCACGTGGACGTCCGGCAGAAGAGCCTGGCGGACATCCTCAACGACTCCACCACCGGTTTCGTTCGCCTGGAGGACGCCTACGTCTCCCCTCTTGACCGGCCAGGGGAGATCGTGGCCACCTACCCCGCGCCCCACCTCGTCAAGGCCAACCTCACCTTCGCCGTGGTCCCTCACCAGGAGGACGCCCTCTCGCGCAAACAAGCCTATGGGCGGTACCTCGGCACCTTCCTCCAGCAGATTTTTCTCACCGTACCTGGCTTCGAGATCGTCGGTTACCTCCGCCTGTCCGCGCGGGTCGACCTGCGCCGGGTACTGACCACAGAACCCAACGAGTTCATCGCCGTGCTGGACGGCCGCGTCCAGGCCTCCCTTCGCCCGGACGTCACCTTCACCGGGGGAGGCATCCTGGTCAACCGGCGTCACATCGGGGTGTTCTGCGTCGTAAAGGAAGAGTAACCCAGCCAGGAAGGAAGGAGGCACGAGATGGCTCGGATCCTGGTGATCGATGACAACACGGATCTCCTCCAGATGATCCGCCTGCTGCTGGAGGAGCGAGGGGGGCACGAGGCGATCCTGGCTGCGGAGGGAGAGGACGGCCTGCGCAAGGCGATGGAGAACCCACCCGATCTAGCGATCGTGGACATTATGATGCCCGGGATGAACGGGTACGAAGTGTGCAGGCGGCTTCGCCAGGAACCGGCCACGGCCGACATCCCCATCATCGTCCTCACCGCCCGCGGCCAGGAGATCGACCGGAGAACAGCGATGGAGGCTGGCGCCGACCTGCATATCCCCAAGCCGGTCACGATGTCCGAACTGCTGGAACGGGTCAACGAGCTGCTTGCCCGCGGCAAGAGACAGCCAGCCGCCCCCCTGGGCGGCACGATCGCCTTCCTCAGCCTGCGCGGCGGGGTGGGAACCACCACGCTGGCGGTGAATCTCTCTCTCCTCCTGGCCCAACAAAGCGAGCAGAAACCCTGTCTGATCGACCTCTCCCCCTCCTCCGGCAACGTCGCGCTTCAACTCGGCCTGCGCCCCGACCCCAACTGGTCGGCTCTCGCCCTGCTCAGCACGGGGATCGGCGCGGAGACGATCCAGACCTACTTGCTGAGCCACCCCTCCGGCCTGCGGGTCCTTGCCGCCCCCTTCGTCCCTATCGTCGGCGAGGGGCTCCCCCGAGACAAAGTGCTGGCTGCCCTCTCGGCCCTCCGTCACAGTTTTCCTCTGCTCGTCATCGACCTCCCCTCCATCCTGAACGAGGTCACTATGGCAGCCCTTGAAAACGCAGACACCATCGCCCTGGTGACGACGGCCGATCCAGCCTCGATTCAAGCCACGATCGGGACCTTGCAGGCGCTGAAGGGGTTTCAGGAGAAGATCCGCCTCATCCTCAACCAGCCGGTCTCGCGCCAGCCGGTCTCGCGCCAGGCTTTGGAGCGCATCTTTCGGCGGCCGATTGACGGCCTGGTCCCCTTCGACCCCGCCCAGGCCCAGGCGCTTGCGCGGGGGAAACCGCTGGCCTACACCAACCCCGATGCCCCGCTGGCGAAGGCGGTGGCCACCCTGGTACCGGCTCTCCAGCCTGTCCGTCGCGCCGCAGCGCCGTAAACACGGCAGGGAACGCCCGCCGCCCCCAGAGGAGCGCTCACCGACCGCCTATCGAAAAGGGACGACCCGCCCCGTCATCACGAGGCACATACACCCCAGGAGAGCCACGTTCAGGAAGAGCAGAAGGGAAAGCACAAACCGCTGCCAGGGCGATAGGATCAGCAACACCCCCGCCAGCCCCTTAGGGGCTTTTCGGTCCGGCACCGGCTCCTCGTCCCAAGATTCCTCACGTAAGTCCCGCAGATCGTCCAGCATGCTCACCTCCACGCCACCGCTCATCACACGCCCGGGTTTCTAGCCTACCATGCAACCCCCTGCGACGCAAGTACCCGAACCGCTCGCGGCAGGGTAAGATTTGGACAAGAAGCCGCGTCCGGCAGGGCCAGCGCCAATCGGTGCTGGATCGCCCCCCTTCCCCCAGAGATACCTCACGAGCGATATAGGACAAACGTCAGTAGCGGAAAGGCAAAGGTTGTGTTATACTGACATACCAGGCCAGTCGGGGGAAAGATTTATGAAACTACGCAAGGTGCTGGAAATCATTGAGGGGAAACTGATCACAAAGAACGTAGACCTCGATATGGAGGTCCAGATGGGGTGCGGGGCCGACCTGATGAGCGACGTCCTCGCCTTCACCCACGAAGGCACCCTCCTTATGTCGGGCCTGACCAACCCCCAGGTCGTCCGCACCGCGGAGATGGCGGGGATCAAGGCCATCGTTTTCGTCCGGGGGAAGGTTCCTCCGCCCGAAACCATCGCCCTGGCCGAAGAGAAAGGGATTCCACTGCTCGCCTCCAAATACACGATGTTCGAGACCTGCGGCCGGCTCTACAAAGCCGGTTTGCCCAGTTGCGGCCTCTTCGAGACCAGCCTTCGGCGATGGGAGGAGTTCTTCGAGAAACAGGAGCAACCCAAGTAGGTGAGCCCGGCCCAACCCATCAACGCGAGAACGAGAAAAAAAACAGTCACTAAACTCCAGGAACTGGCCTACGAACTTAAGGTCGCCCAGGCGATGACCACGGAGGTGATCACCGTCTCCCCCGACACCACGATGGCCGAGTTTCGAGAGATTCTCCGGGCCAATCGCATCTCCGGCACCCCCGTGGTCGAGGGCGGCAAGATGGTCGGCATCATCAGCATTGAGGACCTGATCAAGGCGCTGGCCTCGGGGGAAGTGGAGGCGAAGGTCGGCGACAAGATGACGCGGAATCCAGAGACGCTCTACGCAGACGAGCCGCTGATCCACGCTGTCAGCAAGTTCGAGCGACTGGGCTACGGCCGATTCCCGGTGATCGACCGCGACGGGAACCTGGTGGGCATCCTGGTCCAGGGGGACATCGTTCGCGCCCTCCTGCGCCAGTTGGAGATCGAGTACCATGAGGAGGAGATCCACCGTTACCGGGCCAGCCACATCTTCGAGGACATCCTGGCCGATCAGATCACCCTGTTGTTCCGGTACCACATTGAGGGAGGGAACTTCACCAAGGCGGGTGACGCCTCCAGCCGGTTGAAGAAGACGCTGACCCGGCTCGGGATCGATCCCCGAATCGTCCGTCGGGTGGCGATCGCCTCCTACGAAGCCGAGATGAACATCGTCATCTATGCCGAGGAGGGAGAAATCACGGCCGAGGTCCAGCCGGGCCAGATCCGCATCATCGCCGCCGACAAAGGTCCTGGCATTCCGGACATCGAGAAAGCGATGGAACCGGGCTTCTCGACCGCCCCGGAATGGGTGCGGGAACTGGGTTTCGGCGCCGGGATGGGGCTGCCCAACATCCAAAACTGCTCCGACGAGATGAAACTGGAATCCACCGTTGGCGTGGGCACACGTCTGGAAATCTTGATCTATCTACCGTCTGCAACCCAATAAGCCAATTTTGACAAGGAGGTCGTTGCATGCGCCTGCGGATCCTACCCAAAGAAGAGGTCCCACGGATGGTCCAGGCCCTGATGGCGGACTATCGGGTTGTGGGGCCGAAGGCGAAGGGGCCGAAGTTCGTTTTCGAGCCCATCACCGACCCCTCCGAAATACGGCTGGACTACAACATCACGATCCTGCCCCCCAAAGTGGCCCTCCAGCCTCCCCAGGAGCGGGTCGCCCGAATCAACCTCGAAGGAGAGGTGCCGCAGCCCGAACCGCTTATCGAAGCGGAGCCGACGGTGATCTTCGGCGCTCACACCTGCGACGTCCACGCACTTCGCCTTCTGGACCGTGCCTTCACCGCCGACTACCCGGACAGCCATTACCTAGAGCGTCGTCGTCAGACGCTCGTCATCAGCCTGGAATGCCTGGAGCCGTGCGACGAGCATTCCTTCTGCAAGGATATGGGCACGCTGACGGCAGACGAGGGGTACGATCTACACCTCACCGACATCGGCGACGCCTACACGGTTCACGTCGGCACGGAAGCGGGGGAAGCGGCGCTGGAGAAGTACGCCACCACCCGCGCTGCCACCGATGAGGATATGCGCCGCCTCAACGAGGTCCTCAGCGCGAAGTGGCCTCGCTTCACCCACCGGCTGAACTTCGACGCCGCGGAACTCCCGTCGCTCCTCGCCACCGCCTACGATCACCCCATCTGGGCCGAACTGGGGGAACGTTGCCTCTCCTGCGGCTCCTGCACCAACGTCTGCCCCACCTGCTACTGCTTCAACATGCTGGACACCATCTCCCTGACCCTGAAGGAAGCCCTCCGCATCCGGCGGTGGGACTCCTGTCAGTTGGACGAATTCGCGCGCGTGGCCGGCGGGGAGAACTTTCGCGAGGCACGGGCCGCCCGCCAGCGCCATCGGTTCTTCCGCAAGGGAAAGTGGCTCCGCGAGCGGTTCGATACCACCGGTTGCGTCGGCTGCGGCCGGTGCATCCGCGCGTGCCTGGTGAACATCAACATCGTCGAAGTGTTCAACACCATCCACGGCTCGGCTTAGGAGGGAGGAAGGAAAGATGACCCAATCATCGATCTACGCTCCGGAATTTGCCCGCCTGGTGGACGTTCGCCCGTTGACGGAACTGGAGAAACTGTTCACCATCGAACTGCCCAACGGCCGAAGCCTGGGCCACGATCCCGGTCAGTTCGTGATGGTCTCCATCCCGGGCGTCGGCGAGGCCCCCATCTCCATCACCTCCTCCCCCAGCCGGTCCAACGGTACCTTCGAATTGTGCGTCCGCCGGGTAGGAGACGTGACCAGCGCGCTTCACCGGATGGAACCAGGGGACTACGTGGGGATCCGCGGCCCCTTCGGGCACGGTTTTCCCATCGAGCAGATGCGGGGAAAGGACCTGCTCTTCGCCCCCGGCGGGCTGGGGCTGGCCCCGCTCCGCTCCCTCATCAACCAGGTACTCGACGAACGGGGCTCCTTCGGCCGCGTCATCATCCTCTACGGCGCGAAGCGACCGGCGGAACTCCTCTTCCGGGACGAATTGGAGGAATGGGCCGCCCGCGACGATGTGGAGTTCCACGTGACGGTGGACCGAGGGGACGAGACCTGGGACGGCCATGTCGGCGTGATCACCACGCTGTTCCCCCTGATCACCGTCGACCCCCGCAACACCGTCGCCATCACCTGCGGGCCGCCGATCATGTACCGCTTCGTCATCATGGAAATGCTGGGCAAGGGGATCCCGGAAACCCAGATCTACCTCTCCCTGGAACGACGGATGAAGTGCGGCGTAGGAAAGTGCGGCCACTGCCAGATCAACGATCTCTACTGTTGCAAGGACGGCCCGGTCTTCACCTACGCTCAGATCAAGAACGTGCCGGAGGCGCTGTGATGGCGGGAAACAAGTCGCAAGGAGCAAAGTCGCAGGGAGCAAAGTCGCAGGGAAAGGTCAAGGTCGCCTTCTTCGATTTTGCCTGCTGTGAGGGGTGCCAGTTGACGGTCATCGACTCCCTTCAGACCCACTTGGACCTGCTGGAGGCGGTGGAGATCGTCAACTTCCGCGAGGCCAGTTCGGAGGGGCGACAGGATTACCAGATCGCCTTCGTAGAGGGCTCCATCACCCGCGAACAGGATGAGGAGCGGCTCCGTCGCATCCGCGAACAGGCCGACATCCTCGTCGCCCTGGGAGCCTGCGCCCACACCGCTGGTGTCAACGCGCTCAAGAACCTGAAACCGCTGGACGAGGTCCGGCAATACGTCTACGGCGAACACGCCGACTGGTACGATACCTACCCCGCCCGGCCGATCAGCGCCGTCGTCGAGGTGGACGCCTTCATCCCCGGCTGCCCCATCGACCGGGAGGAGTTCGTCGAGGTGGTCAAGGCCCTCCTGGTGGGCAAGAAGCCGCCCATCCCCGATTATCCGGTCTGCGTGGAGTGCAAACTGAAGGGGAACGTCTGCGTCTTTCACGTCGGCAAGGTCTGTATGGGGCCGGTGACGCGGGCGGGCTGCGGCGCGATCTGCCCCACCTACGGCGACGGCTGCGAGGGCTGCCGGGGCCTCATCCCCAACCCCAACGAGAACGCGATGGAGGAGGTGCTGGACGAGGCCGGGCTGACCCTGGATGAGATTATGGACCGGTTCACGATGTTCAACGCCTACCGGGAACTGGAGGCGGGAGAATGAGTGGAATGAAGATCGAAGTTCACCACGTCACACGGGTCGAGGGCCACGGCAACATCGTCGTGGACGTCAAGAACGGCGAGATCAAAGAATGCCGCTTCGAGGTGGTCGAAGCACCGCGCTTCTTCGAGGCCTTCGTGCGCGGCCGACCTTACCACGAACTGAGCCACATCACCTCCCGCATCTGCGGCATCTGCGCCGTGGGCCACGCCACCACAAGCCTCCGGGCGACGGAGAAGGCCTTCGGGGTGGAACTGTCGGAGCAGGCCTGGCTGCTGCGCAAACTGAACTTCCACGGCGAGATCATCGACAGCCACGTCCTCCACACTTACTACCTGGTCGCCCCCGACTTCTTCGGCACCCACTCGGTCATCCCCCTGGTCGAAACCCACCGGGAAGTGGTGGAGCGGGCCCTGCGGATCAAGAAACTCTCCGGCGACCTGTGCGCGATGGTCGGCGGGCGGCACACCCACCCCATCGCGATGACCGTCGGCGGCTTCACCCACACGCCCACGGAGCACGAACTGCGCGAGATGAAGGAACGGCTGGAGGCTGCCCGCGCCGATATGGACGCCACCGTGGACCTCTTCTCCACCCTCCCCTGGCCTGAGTTCGAGCGGGAGACAGAGTACGTCAGCCTGCATAAGGACGACGAGTACGCTTTTATCGACGGCACCATCGTCACCTCCGACGGCTTCTCCTACCCCATCGAGGACTACAAGAAGGTGACCAACGAGTACTGCGTCCCCTTCTCCACCGCCAAGTGGACCAAGCACAACCGCGATTCCTATATGGTCGGCGCGCTGGCCCGGCTGAACAACAACTTCGATCAACTCCATCCCCGCGCCAAAGAGGCAGCGAAGAAACTGGGCCTGCAGCCCATCGTCACCAATCCCTTCCTCAACACCGCCGCCCAGGTCGTGGAGATGGTCCACTGCGTGGAAGATTGCATCCAGATCATCGACGAACTGCTTAGCCGGGGGATCAAGCCGGAGGAGCCTCCCGCGGTCGAGGTAAAGGCCAGCGAGGGGGTCGGTGCCTGCGAGGTTCCGCGCGGCATCCTCTTCCACCACTACGCCTACGGCGAGGACGGCCGTTGCACCGAGGCCAACTGCATCATCCCCACCAACCAGAATATGGCCAATTTAAACCTGGATATGCAGGCCCTTCTGCCGCAGATCCTGGATCGGCCGCAGGAAGAGATCCGACACTTGCTGGAGATGCTGGTACGGGCCTACGACCCCTGCATCTCCTGCTCGGCCCACTTCCTGACGGTGGAGTTCGTATGAGCGAGCAGCGGGTTGCGGGCTGCGAGAAGCGCAATTCGCAACTCGCGATTCTCATTATCGGCCTAGGGAACCCCCTCCGGGGGGACGACGGGGTCGGCCCCAGGGTGGTGACGGAACTCCGCCGCCGGGGGCTCCCGGAGGGGGTGGAGGCCATCGACGCCGGGACGGGGGGATTGGACCTGCTGCGAGTGATGGAGGGGCGAGACGCGGTAATCGTGGTGGACGCCGCTGAGGTCGGCCGGGAGCCCGGCGCGTTCGTCCGCTTCACTCCAGAAGAGGTCCGGCTGCAACTTCGCGGGAGGGGCTTCTCTCTGCACGACGCCGGCCTGGCCGAGGCACTGGCCCTGGCGTCGGCGCTCGCCCATCCCCTCCCCCCCATCACCCTCTTCGGCGTGCAACCGGAGCGAATCGGATGGGAGGAAGGCCTGAGTCCCGCCGTCGAGGAGGCCATCCCAGCGCTGGTGGAAGCAATACTTCGGGAAGTCAGGAAGCAACCGGCAACCAGCAACGAGCAACTAGCAATCGAGGTAGGAGAGGACCATGGCGAAGATTCTGATCATTGAAGACGACCCGGATATGGTGACGGCGCTCCGCCTGCCGCTGGAAGCGGAGGGGTACGAGGTCTACACCGCCTCTTCCGGCCAGGAGGGGCTGCAGAAGGTGAAGGAGATCGAACCGGACCTGATCATTCTGGACGTGATGATGGAGACCACCACCGCCGGATTCCAGGTCTCCCTGCAACTGCGCAGCCCCGATCCCAACTCGGAGTACGCGCCCTACCGGGACATCCCCATCCTCATCCTCACCGCCATCCACACAACCACTTCCCTCCGCTTCGGGCCGGACGAAGCCTACCTGCCGGTCGACGACTTCGTGGATAAACCGGTAGACCCGGACGTCCTCCTCCAGAAGGTACGAACACTCCTGGAGCAGCGGAAATCGTCGGATTAGAAAAACGCGACCAGACGGCCCCCATCGCACCCAGAGGGCCATCTAGCCTGTGTTACTCTTGCAGCGAGGACAGATGAATCCCAGCCTCGCGTTTGACCGCCTTGCCGAAACAGCGGCCAAAATTCTCTCGGCAGACGCGGCGGCGGTCCTTTTGCCCAATGAGGCAAAGGACCGCCTTGCCGTTGTCGCCGCCTGGGGTATCGATTCTGAAACGGCCCGCCAGCACATCCAGGTCCCCCTGCCCCTTCCGCCGTCCCCCCCCACCCCACCAGGCCACCCATCCGTCGTCCACGCCCCGATCTCTATCGGGGAAGAGCCTGCCGGGTTGCTCTGCGTCTACGGCCGCCTCCCCCATCGCTTCACCGAAGAGGACGCCCGCCGCCTGCAGGCCCTGGCCGACTTGAGCGGTATCCTCATCGAGGCCGTGCGGGAAGCGTCCGACCTGGAGCGGATCGACGCCGCCAAGTCGCAGTTCATCCACATCGCCACCCACGAACTCCGCTCGCCCATCGCCACCACCCAATCGCTGGTCCGCACGGTGCTCAAAGGGTACGCAGGCCCCATCAGCGAGCAGCAAAAGGAGATCATCGCCCGCATCGCCCGCCGATTGGACTTCCTGGAAAGCCTGGTCAACGACCTCCTCGACTTCGCCGCCAGCAAAGCGCCGGAACTGGAAGAGGAGGAAGGGCCCGTCGCCCTGAACGCGTCGGTGGGCCGGGCCGCTCTCCTTCTCCAACCCCGTGCCGAGGAGAAGAAAGTTGCCTTGACCGTGCGCCCCTACCCCGAGGAACTGGCCGTCTGGGCAACGGAGGACGGCCTGGACCGAATCTTCACCAATTTGATCAGCAACGCTGTCAAATACACCCCCTCTGGGGGGCAAGTGACCGTCTTGCTGGGGCGAACCGGCGATCAGGGATGGGTCAAAATCGCCGACACGGGCATCGGCATCCCCGAGGAGGCCCTGCCTCACCTCTTCGAGGAGTTCTACCGTGCCCCCAACGCCCGCCAGTTCGCCGTCGGCACAGGTCTGGGCCTCTCCATCGTGAAGAGCCTCGTCGAACGATACGGAGGCCGCATCGAGGTCGAAAGCGCGGTGGGAGAAGGGACAACGTTCACCGTCACCTTCCCCCTGTGGCGGCCTGATCACAGGTAGGCCGCGGCTACGAGGGGGCAAAGCCATCCCTCGGTGGCTGCTTCAGCCTTCCATTTCGCCCGGGAAAGTCCAGCCTTCGCCGGGTATGGTCCCCCGTAGTCCATCGCCGGGCAGAGTTATGTCCGAACTCTTGCCCGAAGCCGAGGGTTACCGCTTGCGCAACGTAGAAGTTGTAGTATAATCAACATATCGAGATATTTATATATTCGCACTGATGGAAAACAAAACTCTGCGTAACGAGGTCAACCTGCTACATGCCCAGATATGTCAAGGGCTCGCGGATCCCAAACGGATCCTCCTCCTCTACTATCTGGCCGATGGGCCTCGTCGAGTAACCGATCTCGCTGGAGCCCTCGAATTGCCCCAGCCCACAGTTTCCCACCACCTTCGCGTTCTACGTGAGCGAGGCTTGGTCCGCAGCGAGCGTCGAGGCACCGAGGTCTACTATACGTTAATCGACCCTCGCGTCGTGCAGGCACTCGATCTGTTGCGAGCCGTCCTGGCGGATCTATTGGCCCGCCAGGCCGATCTAGTGGATCGGGCGATTTCCCGAGGCGAGCAGGGTGTATAAACCAACCACACTTCAGGAGGAGCTAGAATGAGCGAGAACGGACCCAAAAAGGCGTCGATCGTGGTCTTCAGCGGCGATATGGACCGGGTGATGGCCGCCTTCATCATCGCTACGACCGCTGCCGCGATGGGGATGGAGACATCGATGTTCTTTACATTCTGGGGGCTTCAGGCCATCAAGAAAAAGAGGGGAACCGGCAAGGGACTCTTCGGCAAGATGCTGAGCATCTTCCTCAAGGACATCGACGGCATCGGCCCAAGCAAGATGAACTTCGGCGGGATGGGCCGCTGGATGTTCAAGAAGATGATGAAGGACAAGAAGGTCACCTCGTTGCCGGAACTGCGTCAGATGGCGATCGATATGGGAGTCAAGTTGCTGGCCTGCCAGATGAGTATGGACGTAATGGAGATCGACCGTGAGGACCTGATCGACGAGGTGGCCGATGTAGTAGGGGCCGCCACCTATATCCTTGAAGCCCAGCAAGCCGACATCACGCTGTTCATTTAACAGTCGCAGAGCCACAGAGAATGCGGAGAAACCATACCGTTTGGAGGGAAAAAGAATGAGCGAAGAACTGACTCCGGAAAAGGAACTGGACGCGCGAGGTCTGCAGTGCCCGATGCCGGTGGTGAAGACCAGCCAGGAGATCAAGAACGTCTCCGTCGGTGGCGTTCTCAAGGTGATGGCCACTGATCCAGGCTCGATGGCCGACATCACGGCCTGGTGCAAGAGCACGGGCAACGAACTGGTCAAGATGGAACAAGGCGACGGCGTCTTCATCTTCTACATCCGCCGTACAAACTGATCCTTTTGTCCGGGGGAGGGGCATCCGATTGTGCCCTTCCCCCGATTCTTCAGGAGGTCAGCGAGTTATGGAAGCGGTTGCCTTCCTGTTCTATTACATCACTCCCTACATTGCGGTTGCCGTCTTCTTCGGCGGCATCGGTTATCGATTGTACCGGTGGTGGAGGCGGCCGCCGGTGACGGCGCATCTCTCCCTCTATCCGCGGCCGCGTGGGCGGGCAGGCCGCCTTCTCGACGCGCTGGTCGATCTGTTCACGCTGAGGGGGCTTCTCCGCGTGAACAAACCCCTCTGGATCGGCGGTTTCATCATGCATATGGGGCTTCTCTTCATCCTCATCGGTCACATCCGGGCCTTCACCGATTTCTACTTCCTCTGGGATCTCCTCCAATGGGGGAAAGAGCAGCAGCATCAGTTCTCAGCCGTAGCCGGGACGATCGCTGGCGTTCTTTTCACCGTACCCCTCTTCTACCTCCTTGGACGGCGGTGGAGCGGCCCGGTCAAGTGGCTCTCAACGCCCGAGGACCACTTCCTCCTCTTCCTCCTGATCGCCATCGCGCTGACCGGCTTTCATATGCGGCTGCTCACCCAGGTCGAGATCGAGGAACTGCACACGTTCTTCCGCGGCCTGGCTACCTTCCGATGGCAACCAGCGCCGGTCACCACGGGCACGGCCTTTATCTATCACTTCGCCTTTGTCCAGATCCTGATGCTCTACTTCCCGTTCAGCAAACTGATGCACACCATCGGGGGCGTGTTCTCCAAGATGGTGGCGCGGAGTTAGGAGGCGGCGATGGGTGTGTTGACGCAACTGGTACAGAACCTTCGACAGCGGATCAGCCGGCCCCTACGGTACTACTACGACATCTGTGCGCGCTGTGGGGCCTGCATCGATGCCTGCCACTTCTACTCCTATTCGCGGGACCCAGCCCACATCCCGGCGTACCGCGTCATGCTTGCCAAGCGGCTGACGGAAGGCGGAAACGGATCCAATGGCCTGGCAAGGTGGTATCGGGACCTGGGGATGATCGACGGCCGAACGGTCGAGGAACTGGAGAAGGCGATGTGGGAGTGCACCGGCTGCCGCCGCTGCGCCGTCTTCTGCCCGTTCGACCTGGATACGGCACTGATGATCTCTGCAGGGCGATACACCCTGCTCCAGGAGGGGGTCGGACCGGAGATGATCGCCGAGATCGGCAACGCCGAGGTGAGCAAAGGCGAGATCATCGATATGATCAAGGACTTCTATCTGGAGCAGGTGAAGTCGTTGGAGGCTCGGCTTCAGGAGGAGTTCGCCAGCGATCTCCAGATCCCGGTGGAGAAGGAGGGGGCCCGCGTTCTGTACGTCCCTCTGGTTGGTGAGCATGCCATCGTCCCTGCGGCGAAGATCTTCTACGCCGCTGGGGAGGACTGGACGATGAGCCTCTTCACCGCGACCAACCATTCATTCTTCGTGGGCGACATGGCGAAGGCCAAGCAGGCCGCCCGCTGGATCGTGGAGGAGGCGAAGCGGTTGGGGGTGAAGGTGATCGCCTACCCTGAGTGCGGCCACGCGTCCCGGCTCCTGCTGTCCTTCTTCGACGGCTGGTTCGGCGAGGAAATCGCCGACATCGAGCGGGTCAACATCCTCCAACTGGTGGCGGGTTACCTGCAGGAGGGCAAGATCCGCGTGCGGCCCGGCACCTTCGACGTGCCGTTGACCTACCACGACCCGTGCAACCTGGGGCGGAATGGCGGTATGTTCGAGGAGCCGAGGCTGCTGATCCAGTCGGTGGCGACGGATTTTCGTGAGTTGACCCCCAATCGGGAACTGAACTGGTGCTGCGGGGGTGGAGGAGGGCTGGTCGCTGCCCCGGAGATGAAGGAAGTGCGGATGAAAGCCGGCCGGAAGAAGGTCGAGCAGATCCAGCGTACCGGCGCGAAATGGGTGGTCACCGCCTGCGAGAACTGCAAAGCGCAGTTGCGGGACTTGAACGAGCACTACGAACTAGGTGTGGAGATCAAGGGTGTGATCGACCTGGTGGCCGATGCCCTGATCCTCTAGGAGGTGCAGAATGGGCGGACAGGAAAACCCCGCCGGGATGTCAGTGGAACGGTGGGAGCAGAAGTTGATCGAGGACTACCGCGACTATCGATGGCGTCGCCTGATGGAACCGCTCTGCGAGAAGATGGAGCGATGGCGGGTGGGGAAACTTCCCTACGCGGAGATGGACGAGACGATGGAGGAACTCTACCGCGAGGTCTGTGAACTGCGGAACCTCTTCTCTCAGCGCGAGGACCGGGTGGTGCTCCTCATTCAGTGGCTCGACCGCGAGTGGTTCGAGGAGTGGGTGAAGGAGCACAGGCCGCCACCAGGTGCCCGTTTGGTGGAGCCCGTGAAATAGCGAGGAGAAGATCCCTAAGCGGGTGATGCCACGTTCGACAGATGAGGTCCAGTTCAGTGCGACGTACCTCGAAAAGTGCGTCGCACTTTTTTTGAAATAGGGGAGAAAGCGTGGTAGAATAACCCTTGTAGAGGGGAGAAATATGGCCGACGAACTGATGACGACGCGAGAGCTGCAGGAATTCCTCCGGCTGGACCGGACCACCATCTACAATCTCCTCAGCGAGGGTAAACTCCCGGGCTTCAAGGTAGGAGGGCAGTGGCGATTCTCCCGGCAGGAGATCGAAGCATGGCTGAGGGAGCAGCGGGCTTCGTCACCCCCGGAGACGGTCCGCCCCTCCCCGGAGGTGTTGCCCGTCGATTGTGTCCAGTCCATTCAAGCCATCTTCGCCGAGGCGATGGACGTCGGGTCCATCGTCACGCGGTTGGACGGCGAGCCGCTGACAGAGATCAGCAACTCCTGCGCGTTCTGCAACCTGATCCTAAGCACCCCCGAAGGCTACCAGCGGTGTGTCGGGTCGTGGAGGGCGTTAGCGAGTCAGCGTGCCCGTCGTCCCAGGTTGCATCGCTGCCACGCTGGCCTTCTCTACGCCCGCGGTCGGATCGAAGTCGAGGATGAGTTCGTGGCTATGGTCTTCGCCGGTCAGATCGTCGTCGACGGTGCTCTGGAGGAAGTCGAGGCCGGTTTGGACGGGCTGGCTGCTGCCTGCGATCTTCCCTCCACACGTCTGCGGGAAGCCCTTCCCTCCATTCGGTCCCGCACCTCCGTTGATGCGGAACGGCTGATGGATCTGCTGGATCGCCTCGGGCACACCCTCTCTGGCATCGGCCGCCAGCGGTTGGTCCTTCTACGCAAGTTGCGCCACATCGCCGAAGTGGCTGCCCCTATGGCTCCCTAGCCCCCACCCCTCTGCAGATCCCCAGGCCACGAAGGCAAATCGCCCCCCCTTTCACTTCAAATTTCGATAAATTTCTATATAATGCTATTGACTACGATCGTTAAAGATGGTATAATCGCCCCGGGGGTAAGCCATGAAACGCGTTTCGCCTCGATTGGAGCAGGAAATCAGCCTCCTGCACACGCATATTTGTGAAGGCCTCGGCGACCCCAAGCGGGTTCTTATCCTCTACCTCCTAGCCGACGGCCCGTGCAACGTGAGCGAACTCACAGAAGCCCTCAAAGTCTCCCAACCCACCGTCTCGCACCACCTCAAAGTCCTGCGGGACCGAGGGTTGGTCCGCGCAGAGAGAGAAGGCACCTCCGTCTATTACTCCCTGACCGATTTCCGGATCATCGAGGCACTGGACATGTTGCGGGCGATGCTGGCGGACATCCTCACCCATCGAGCAAGTCTGATGAGCGCGAATGGGATAACGTGACGACCGTAGAGAGCGCGGGGCACCAGACAGTCTCTTTGCGTGCCTCCTGCACCCTCCGCGGTGGGAACACATTTTCACCCTAGGAGGACGATTCAAATGGGAGGTTTGACAGCACAACAGGAATCCTGGCTTCGCGAGCGGTTCCACAACCGGGTCAGTACCGACCTAATGGAACGCAAGATCTACAGCCACGACGTGGGCGAGATGCCACCGCTGGTCAAACCGTTGATCGGCAAGGCCCTAGCCGACGCGGTGGTCCAGCCCAAGAACGAAGAAGAGATCGTCGAACTGGTCCGCTGGGCCGTGCAGAACCGCATCCCCCTGGTTCCGCGCGGCAAGGCGACCTCCGGCTACGGCGGTGTCCTGCCGGTCAAGGGGGGGATCACCGTCGACTTCTGGCGGATGCGGTCGATCCTGGCGGTGGACAAGGAAAACCTCACCGTTACGGTAGAGCCGGGCATCGTCTGGGAGTTTCTGGAAAAAGAACTGGCCAAGCAGGGGCTGGCCCTTCGTCTCTACCCCTCTAGCGCCCCTTCCTCCACCGTCGGCGGGTGGCTGGCCCAGGGTGGCTTTGGCTACGGCTCCTTCGAGTACGGCTCCTTCGCCGAGAACGTCGTCTCCGCCCGGGTGGTGCTCCCCACCGGAGAGGTGCGGGAGTTCTCCGGGGAGGACCTTGCCCTCATCGCCGGCGCTGAGGGGATCACCGGCATCATCACCCAGATCACTCTCCGGGTCCGGCCACTGGAAAAAGAGGTCGTGGTCGGTGCCCGTTTCAGTGAAGTCCGCTGGTTAGCCGCCGCGCTGCGGGAGGTGATCGAAAAGGGACTCCCCCTCTGGTCCGTCAGTTTCATCAACCCGCAGATGGCCCGGCTGAAGAACCAGCGCCCTCCGAAGATGGAACACGGCCACCCGGTCCACGACGACCACCGGCCGAAACTCCCCGAGGCCTATCTGGCGATCTTCGTCTTTCCGGCCTCACGGGAGGACGAGGTGCAGGGGGAACTGGAGCGGATCATTGCCAAGCACGGCGGCGAGCGGCTTCTCCCGGAGGTGGCCGAGCACGAGTGGGAGGAGCGGTTCAAGATTATGCACATCAAGCGGTTGGGGCCCTCCCTCATTCCCACCGAGGTCATCATCCCGCTGGAAAACCTAGACGCGGCTCTAGAAGACCTAGAGAGCAGCATCCACCAGCCGCTGGTCATCGAGGGGATGGTCGCCAAGGGGGGACAAGTGATCCTCCTGGGCTTCATTCCCCACGACAGCCGTCGGTTCGCCTTCAACCTGGCTTTTGCCCTCTCCCTCTCCGCCATACAGAAGGCGAAGAAATACGGCGGGCGGGCCTATGCCTCCGGGCTCTACTTCGCCCACGAGGCCAAGAACATCCTGGGGGCCGACCAGGTTCAGCGGCTGCGGGAATTCAAGCGGAAGGTGGATCCCAAAGGGATTATGAACCCGGGCAAGATCCTGGGCAACGGTCTGCTGGGCACCTTTATGAGCGTGGCCGGGGCCTTCGAGCCACTGGTGCGGGCGGTGGGGAACGCGGCCAAAGCCCCCATCGGCGAACGCCCCCAGGGAGCGGGCAAACGAGACATCCCCGATGATGTAGCCTGGTACGCCTACGCCTGCGCCCAGTGCGGCTACTGCGTCGATGAGTGCGACGAGTTCTACGGCCGGGGCTGGGAATCCTACGCGCCCCGCTCGAAGTGGTTCTTCCTGCGCGAGTATATGGCGGGCCGGGCCAAGTTCGACCAGGCGTGGGTCGACCGCTTCCTGGCCTGCACCACCTGCGAGACCTGCAACGTTGAGTGCCCGCTGGAACTGCCCAACGAGCCCTCCTGGCTGAAGATGCGGGGGGTCCTCATCCACGAGCAGGGCCACCTGACCTTCCCGCCCTTCGAGATTATGCGGGCCGCCCTGCGAAAGGAGCGGAACATCTGGGCCTCCTACAGCAAGGACCGGGCCAAGTGGGTGCCGGAGGACATCGAGAAGAAGATCAAATGGCGGGCCGAGATCGGCTACTTCCCCGGCTGCACCGCCTCCTACGTGGAGCAGGACGTAGCCCAGGGGACGGCCCGGCTGCTGGACGCGGCAGGCATCGAGTTCACCTATATGGGCGACGGCGAGGCGTGCTGCGGCCTGCCGATGCTGGTGGCGGGGCTGTGGGACGACTTCGCCGACATCCTGCGCCACAACGTCGAAGGAATGAAGGAGCGCGGCGTCAAGACGGTCGTCACTTCCTGCCCCGCCTGCTGGCTCTCCTGGAAGGTCTATTACCCCGAGTGGGCAAAGAAACTGGGTATCGAATACGACTTCGAGGTCAAGCACTACTCCGAACTGATCGCCGAGAAGATCAAGAGCGGCGAGATGCAGTTCACCCACCCGGTCAATATGAAGGTCACCTGGCACGACTCGTGCCATATGGGTCGCGCCGGCGGTATTTACGACCCGCCGCGGGAACTGCTCAAAGCGATCCCGGGCCTGGAACTGGTGGAGATGGAACACATCCGGGACCATGCCCACTGCTGCGGCGGGGTACTCACCCTGCTGGAGAACCCGGACACCGGCAAGGTGATCGGCGACATCCGCGTGCGCGAGGCGGAAGAGACCGGCGCGGACGCCCTCGTCGCCTCCTGCCCCTGTTGTGAGGTCCAGTTCCGGGTGACGATGGAAAAGACCAACCGGGATATGCCGGTGATCGACCTGGCTCACATCGCAGTGGAGGCACTGGGGCAGAAACTCCCCGATCCCACCGACTACGCGCTCAACCTCTGGGCCACCTTCGAGGCGATGATCTGGCTGATGAAGCCGGAAGCGATGGCCAAGTTGATGGAAGAACTGTTCCCCCAGATGGTGGACGCGATGCCGCTGGGGATGGGTAAGATGATGCGCGCCATCGGTAAGATGCCTGGCGGCCGGATCGTCCTCAAGGCAATGAAGCCGATGTTCCCCATCCTCTTCCCGATCCTGATGCCGGGGATGATGGACAAGGTGATGCCGGATATGCTGGTGGCGGTGGAGAAGCGGGTGCCGATGCCACAGCATATGAAGGAACAGATGCCCGACCTGATGCCGATGGCGATGGAGAACCTGATGCCGAAGATGCTGCCTCAGTTAGTGCCGCTGATCAGCGATCCGCTGATCGACTACCTGAGCGGGAGAAACGGGCAGGCGACCTAAAGGGTCGTGCAGAGGCCAAAACGGGGGGCATGACGGTTCGTCATGCCCCCCGTTTCGTACCGGACATCAATGTCGCATCGTCAGCGGCAGGAAGACCCACGCGAAGCGGCGGTAGGTGTAGTAAACGTCGCTGGCACCGGCAGCCCCCTGGGACCACACGGCGTGGAGAAGTCGATCCGGACCCACGTCCAGCGCGGCCTCGCGGATCCCGCTGGCGTCCTGGGCCAACGTCGTCGGGGAGCCACGCCAGCCGAAACTGGTGCGGAGGACAGTTCCCTCATCCCAGGCGGTGTGGAGCGGGCCTCCTCTCAGCACTGCCGCCGCGCCAGTCGCCGTCGTCCCCGAGGTGGAAAAAGTGACCGGTGAGGTCCAGGTCAACGTGAACCCCCGGCAGGCGCGGATCGCTCCGTTTTCCTCCCACAGCGCGTAGGCCCGCCCTCCCGTCGCAGCGACGGCCGGACTAAAGGAGGAGACGGGGCTCTCGGAGAGATTAGCCGCCACCACATCCCACCGCCCTGTGGTGGGATCCCGCTGCTTGTGGAAGATGTCGTAGGCGGCGAGGAGTCCTTCTCTTTTCTGCCAGACCAGGTGGACCACTCCGTCGGTGCCCGCGGCGAGGCGAGGCGTGCCCAGCACGGCTGGATCGGCGACGCTGACCACGGGGACGACAGTAGGCCAGGTAGCCCCGCCGTCGTCGGAGCGAGCGAGGTAGATGACATACTGGCCCGTCGGTCGCTCAACCCAGGCGGCGAAGAGAACCCCGTCGGGCGTGACGACTATGTCCGGCGCGGAACTGTTCCCACCCAGGGAGAGACGCTGAGGCGGCCTCCAGGCACCGCTCACGTACCGAGTGGCGTAGATGTTGACGGTGGGGCTGATGTAGCGGGCAAAGAGCAGGACCGGGGTGCCTTCGGCGGCGACGACCAGGGCAGGGCTGTCGCCTTCAGAGACAGTCACCGGCAAAGTCCACGCGACCCCGTCGGCACTGAAGGCGTGGTACAGGTAGGTAGTCGTGCTGACCACCTCCTCCCACACTACGTGCCGGGTCCCATCCGGGGCGACAGCGACATCCGGGTTACGCGAATCCTCGGACGTGGTCGCTACCGGGACGGGCGTACCGATCTCCGGCGGGCCACCGGCGGTGGCGGCGGGGTTGGGAAGAAGCAAGAGCAGCAGGCCAACGGCCAGGCAGGCAGCCACCAGGATGCACAAGGTGCGAACTGGGAAGGGCATCGCTCAACCTCCCTCCTCAAAGTGCTTTGCGCCTCTAGGCTCCCATCCCCGGTTGCAACGAGCGGCAAAAGCGGAACCGGCCAGAGGGAAATCTCCCCCCGACCGGTTCCGCAGGCAGGCACTAGTCCCTGTGCTTAACCTTGATGCGCAGCGCCAGCAAGACCCCGTTCTGCTCCCGAGCCTTCACCTCGACCTTGGCCCCGACCTGCAAGGGGCCGTGGCTTTCGTCGATCATCGTGTTGCCATCCACGGTGACGGTGATCCCGTTGTCGAAGGTGATGGTGCTGCCGTCCATCGCCTGGACCGTGGCGGTGAACTCCACCTTGGCCCCCTCTTCGGATTCCGTGATCTTGTGGATCTTGATGGCCAGCACCGAGCCGTCGGGCTGCTCTGTGCCTTCCACCTTGACCTTGTCCCCCACGGCGATGGGGCCGTGCTCGATGGTGGCGGAGGAGGTGTCCACGGTGACTCCGTTGACAATGTAGATGGACCCGTTGATGGCCTCGACGGTGCCCTCAAACTCCACGTGAGGTCGATATTCGTCGCCGCCACCCTCGTGCGACCCTTCGACTTCGATCTCGATGGCGACGATGGAGCCGTCGGCCATCCGCTTGGCCTCCACCTCCACCACGACGCCCACCTGGAGGGTGCCATCCTTAATGACGGCGGCGCTGATGTCCACCACCATCCCAGCCACGGTGATGAAGTTCCCATCCATCGCCTCGACGATGCCGCGGAACTCGACCTTCTCCACTTCGTTGTCACCCGGCATACCAGTGTGCTTCAGTTCGATCTTCTTGGCCAGCAGGGAACCGTCGGTCAGGGTAAGGGCCTTCACCTCGACCCAGGCACCCACCGTGATCGACTCCCGGTTGGGATCGAAGATCGTGTCGGCGGAGACCATCACCACCTGTCCGGCGATGGTGTAAGCGTCGCCGTCGATGGCCTCGACCGTGCCCTTGAACTCGACCTCGGCTCCATGCTCGTCCTCACCAGGGCTTTCTACCTTCACCTCGATCTCCAGAGCGAGTAGAGAGCCGTCCATCTGCTGTGTTGCCTCCACCTCAACCCACACGCCGACGACGACGGCCTCAGCGTTGGGCTTGAAGTGGGTGTTCTCATCGGTGAGGACTGTCTGACCGGCGATGACGTAGGAGCCATCCCCGTTGACCGCCTCCACCTGACCCTCGAACTCGATGTACTCTTCCGGCTCAGGGGTGTCGGTGGGTTCCATCGTGGCGGTGGGCTCCATCGTCTCCGTAGGGTCCTCATCCACAACGATATCGGCGAAGTTGCGGTAGACCCCCTCGGCCGGGAAGGCCAGGGCGATGCTGGTGCTTGAAAGGACCAACAAAGTGACCAGGATAGGGATCCACAGTTTCGGTTTCATCGCACGCACCTCCTTGAAAGTTTAGGTCTGGAACGCTCTCAGATGGACGTCTCCAGTTTCACCCTATTAACGGGAAAAGGGCGAGTAGGATACGGGTGCGGAAGGTGAATCTAAGCGAAAAACCGATCGGCCCCCCGGACACGTTTCCGGAGGGCCGATCGGAAGAAGTAGATTTAGCCTACAGTGATGTCTATACGAGGCTTTCCGAGGTCCAAAGTAGGAGGCAAGCCCTCTCCAGCGGGGCAGTCGAGCCGATCCGGCCCGCGCGGTCTCCCAAGTCCTTCATCCCACCCGAGTCTCCGTCGTGCTCACCGCCGTCCCTCGGCGTTGGGGATGGTTCGGGAGTGCCCTCGTCCCCCTCGTCATCCCCTGGATGCTTCGTCGGCTCAGGCGTCTCTTGGTCGTCGTCGGGCATCTCGGTCGGCTCGGGTGTCTCCTGATCGTCGTCGGGTGGCTCCGTCGGCTCGGGTGTCTCGTGGTCGTCGGGCATCTCGGTCGGCTTGGGCGTGAGATGGTCCTCCTCTTCCTCCCGTTCCTCCTGTGTAGGCTCCTCCGTGGGTCCCATCTCCTCTCCGTGCTCCCCTGGTCCCTCCTCCTCCAAGTGAGGCGTCGGCGAGGGCGTTGAGGTCGGGATGGAGGTGAAGGTCGGCGTGGGCGAGGAGGTCGGCGCAGACCAGGGCGTGGGAGTGGCGACAGCGGTCGGGCGAGCAGGGACAGGCGGGTGTTTCGGCTGAACGGTGGTTCCCTGACCCGCCAACACTTGGACGATCCTCTCCTGAGCGATCACATCCACCTTGCCTTCAACGACCACTACGTCGGTGGTGCCGTCTTCCTCCACGATCACGGCAAACACGGTCCCGCGCACCCTTGTGATCGCTGCGGGGGTCTCCACCTTGAACTCCGAAGCGGAATCGGGCAGCGGCTGTACGCGGTGATAACTCTCCCCGATCCATTGGTGGAGCACGACCACCTCGTGTCCTCCCATACGCCGGGAATTCATCTGGACAAGAGAGATCTCCGTCTCGGCCCCTATGTTGGTCGTGCTGCCATTGAAGAAGCGAAGGAGGGCGGCAGAGGCCGGTCCAGTGCGGATCCGGTCCCCTGGCTCGATCCGCTCGCCGACGGCGGCCGGATGCCAGGTCTGTTCCCCCTCCGGCAGGACCTCGACCACGCCGTCGACCTGGGCCAGGGTCGCCGCTCGGGCAACGGGGGTCTGTAGCCACGACAGGAAAAGGAAACCGGCGGCAACGAGGAGGATCAGCGCGGTGGCGGCGGCCATCACCTGGCGCAAGTAGAGTGGGCCGTACTCTCTTCGGGTCTTTTCCTTCCTCTCCAGCAGAGCGGCGATCCATCCTGGACGACGGGGGGCGGGGGAGGAGGGAACCAGATGCTGCTGCTTCTCCGTCAGCGCCCGCAGCATTCGCCGTTTACCAGCGGCGAAGGCGGCGGGACGGGTCGTCGGGCGGGGGGTGCGATAGAGTTGAAGCGCCGTCTCCAGAAGCGGGCGTAGATCGGCAGCGTGCTCTGGGTAACGGGCCAGACACTCCTCCAGCGTCGCCCGTCCCTCCATCAAGAGGGTCAGGCTCTCATCCAACGCGCGGTCCAGATCTTTGGTCATCGGATTCTGTCTCTTCACTCGGCCTCTCTGGCGTTCATTCGGGCGTGAAAAGATCGCCCTGCAATCTTATAACGGTAAAACCGCCGTTGAGGATATGTGCTTTCTCCTTCGGGATTCAAAACTCGTTTTGCCGAACGATCGGGACCCATCATCGGCCTTCTTCCTCCAGAATCCGGCGCATAGCGACCAGTGCCCGATGCTGCAGGGCCTTCACCGCCCCGACCGGTTTGCCGAGCACCCGAGCCACCGACCGGGTGTCCATCCCCTCGACGAAGCGGAGGAGGATGACCTGCCGCTGGTCCTCGGTAAGCCGGGCGATGGCGCGGGCCAGACGGCGCTGGGCAAGAGCACGGTCGGCGGCCTCCTCTGGATCGCCGGAATCGGCCACCAGGCTCTCCTCCAGCGGAAGGAGGCGGGGAGAACCGGTTTGGCGGTGATAGTCTGTGATCAGGTTGCGGGCGATGGTGTAGAGCCAAGCCAACAGAGGGCGACCCCGGTAGGTGAACCCGTCGATCTTCTCGACCAGGCGCACGAAAACCTCGCTGGTCAGGTCCTCCGCTATGCTCTCGTCGCCGATCCGGTAGAAGATGTAGCGATAGATGACAGGCTGATACCGATCATAGATCTCAGCGAACGCGCTGGGATCTCCGGCCTTCGCCCGCTGGATTAACTTAGCCTCTTCATTGAGTGTTTTCGAACTCATACGACCTCGTGAAAGTATAACACACCCGAGGAGAGAGAGCAAAGGGGACCAATTCAGTTGACAGAGACAACACCGGGAATATAATGAACCCATCCCGAGGACTACATCCCAAGAGGAGGTTGACAATGGCAGAATTCGACATTCTCATCCGACGGGCGAAACTGCGCGGTCGCTCCGGCAGCCTGTTCGACATCGGCATCGCAGAGGGCCGGATCGCCGCGATCGAGGAGCACATCGAGGGCCAAGCACAAAAGGAAATCGACGCCCAGGGCAACCTGGTGACCGAATCCTTCGCCAACCCCCACCTCCACCTGTGCAAGGTCTACACCCTCCAGATGATGGACGAGGAAGCCCTCAAGGACTACCACGGCGAGGGAATGGGGAAGGCGATGACGGCCATCGAATTGGCCGCTCGCGTGAAGGAGAAGTACGACGAATCGTGGATCATCGAGAACGTCCGCAAGGCGCTGCGAGAGGCGGCCCGCTTCGGCAACACCCACATCCGCGCCTTCGCCGACGTGGACACCAAAGCCAAACTGGAGGGCATCAAAGCGCTGATCCGCGCGCGGGAGGAGTTCAAGGGGATCGTCGACGTGCAGGTGGTGGCCTTCCCCCAGGACGGAGTGGTCCGCGAGCCGGGTGCAGCCGACCTGGTGCGGCAGGCGATGGATCTGGGTGCCGACGTGGTCGGCGGAATTCCCTGGATCGAGTACACCGACGCCGCCGCGCAGCAGCACATCGACGAGATGTTCAAGATCGCCAAGGAATATGACAAGCCCATCTCGATGTTAGTGGACGACGCGGGCGACCCCGGCCTGCGGACGCTGGAGATGCTGGCGGTGAAGACCATCGAGGAAGGATGGCACGGTCGATCGCTGGCCCACCACGCCCGGGCGATGGAACTGTACCCCAAGCCCTACTTCCAGAAGGTCGCTGCCCTCCTCAAACAGGCTCAGATGGGCGTGGTCAGCGATCCACAGACCGGCCCGCTGCACGCACGGGTCAAGGAACTGCTCGAAGAGGGCGCGCTGGTCTGCCTGGGCCAGGACGACATCTCCGACGCCTACTACCCCTATGGCCGCAACAATATGTTGGAGGTGGCCTTCCTGGCCTCCCACCTGCTCTGGATGACGACCCGCGAGGAGATGGAAACGCTGTACGATATGATCACCGTCAAGGCAGCGCAGGCGATGGGAGTGACGGACTATGGGCTGGAGGTCGGCAAGACGGCCCACCTGGTCGTGCTGACCCAGCCGGACGTCCTGGAAGCCTTCCGCCACCACGAGCCGCCTGCCTACGTGATCAGCCACGGCAAACTGGTCGAAGACGTGCCGTAACCCTCGCCGCAACGATGAGGACCGTCGCCCGGACCATCAGTCGAAGTGTGTGGGAGCGGTTGCAGCGAGGACCCGCGCCGGCGCGGGTCCTCGCTGTGTTCGAGCGGGCCTGCGACCTGGTGACGGCGAACGGCGAGGTGATCGGCCTGGTGGTGCCGGAAGTGGGAGAAGGACCGCTCAACGTGGTGGTGGAGGGTCGGCACGGCCCCTTCGACGGCCTACAGGCAGGTATGTCGGCCCAGGTGTCCCCTCGATCGATCGCCGTGGGCCCGCTACGGGTGGACCTTTCGACGGCGTCGATATGGGAACCCCGACCGGAATGGGAAACGCTCCGCGCGCACCGGTCGGCTATCGAGGCCCTCTTCCCCACAGTGCGCGAACTGGCTCTGCGGGAAGCCTGGGGGGAAAACTGGCTTGCCCTGCTGCTCCCCTCCCCCACCCCTCCTTCCCCCCTCCAGGGCGCTGTGCTTGCACGGGTCCGGGACGGCCTGAGGCGGCTGCAAGAAGGATGGGAGGGGAACCTACAGGCTGTGCGGGCGGGGGCGGCCCGGTTGGCCGGTCTGGGCGGGGGGCTGACCCCCAGCGGAGACGATTTTCTGACCGGCGTCATGCTTCGGGCCTGGCTTACCCACCCCGATCCAGCAACCTTCTGCCAAACCGTGGTTGAGGCAGCCGCGCCAGCGACTCACGCCCTCTCCGCCGCCTTCCTGCGCGCGGCTGCCCGGGGAGAGTGCAACATCGCCTGGCACCATCTGCTGGCAGTCCTCACCGAGGGGAACGAAGAAGCGATCCCTCCCGCACTTCAGGAGGTCCTCTCCTACGGGGCCTCCTCGGGGGCCGACGCACTGGCGGGGTTTCTGGCCGTGCCAGTCACCCCGGATGCATAGGTGCGACGCACCTTAAAGGTGCGTCGCACCTCTGAAGTTTGGCCTTTTTTGACAAGGGGAGCACCTTTGGGGGAAAATAGGGGTTGAACGACCCACCCCAAGGAGGTGCTCCCGTGGCTAGTATACCACAGAATGGGCAGGAGCGGGTATTGCTACAGGA
>DROW01000191.1 GCA_011388675.1 Chloroflexota bacterium
CGAGGGCGTCGAGCAGGCCCAGGTTCCGCGGGCCCAGCAGGACCTCCTCCTCGACCGTGTCGCAGACCAGTTGGTGGAGGGCGTTCTGCTGAAGGAAACCGACCTGTGCCCGACGGCCGTTGGCGTGCCAGACGACCCGTCCCTTCTGGGGGCGGAGCAGGCCGGCCAGCACCCGCGCCAGCGTCGTCTTCCCCGCCCCGTTCGGCCCGACCAGGGCGGCGAACTCCCCTTTGTGCAGGGTGAGGGAGCAGTCGGACAGCACGGCCCGGCCGTCGTAACCGGCGGTAACCCCCTCCAGCGAGACCAGTGGGGCCTCGGCCCGGCGGCGCTCGGCACGCCGTGGCTCGTGGGGCGGGAGCACCCGGGTCAACGTCTCGGCGGGCGGCCCGTCGGCGACGACCCGACCACCATCCAGCCATACCAGCCGGTCGGCGTAGGGGAGGAACTTCTCCAATCGGTGCTCAATGACGATCACAGTTACCCCGTGCCGCCGGCGGAGCCCGTCCAACGTGCGGATCACCGCCTGCGCCCCCTCCTCGTCCAGGTTGGCCGTCGGCTCGTCCAGGACCAGCACAGAGGGGCGCATCGCCAGGACGGCGGCGATGGCCACCCGTTGCTGTTCCCCGCCCGACAGGTGCCGCACCGACCGGTGGAGCAGGCGGTCGCAGCCGGTCGCCTCCAGCGCATAGGCCACCCGCGCCGCGACCTCCTCCGGCGGCAGGCCCAGGTTGCGCGGCCCAAAGGCCACCTCCTCCTCCACCGTGCCGTTGAACAACTGGGTGGCCGGGTTCTGGAGGACCAGCCCGACGTGGGAGGCGACGCGTGCGATGGGCTCCCGCCAGGGGTCCAACCCGGCCACGCGCACGTGCCCTCCCACCTCTGCCGGGAACATCTGCGGGATCAACCCCACCAGCGCGTGGGCCAGGGTGCTCTTCCCTCCGCCCGAGGGGCCGCCGATCAGCACAAAGGAGCCCGAATCGACGGACAGATCGATCCCCTCCAGGGCCTCCACCCCCGGGTACCGAACCCGGAGGTCGCGCACTTCTACGACGGGGTTGAGGGGACCAACATCAGTTCCCATAGGCGATCCCCTCCCGACCGGCGGAGCGCCACGCTTCCCACGTTTCCCGACAGTCCGCCAGCCACTCCAGAATGGCCTCGATCTGGCGACGGCGAAAGTCGAAGACGAGCCGACTGAAGTCGTGGGGGCCGTATCGCCCCGCGGCCTCTTCGATCTGTTCCAGCCGCCGACGGCAGGCCGCCTCCTGAGCGGTGAGGAGACGAGAGACGCCGTCGAGGTCCAGCAGGTGGAAGAAGTACAATTTGGCGGGGAACTCCACCCGCATATCCCGCACCGCGTCCACCGGTTGCCGGACCCAGTCCAGGAAACTCCGCCTGCCCTCCGGCGTGATGCGGTAGACCTTGCGGGGGGGGCGATTCTCCTGGGGCAGGACCACCGACTCTACCTGGCCTGCCTGTTCCAGTTCTTTCAGGGTGTTGTAGATGTAACCCATCCCCATCCGCCAGACGTACCCCAGTTCCGTCTCCACCCGCCGGTGCAGATCGTACCCGTGCAGGGGGCCCTGCATCAGGAAACCCAGAAGCACCTTTTCCAGCGGCAGCCGCCGTCGGGCCATCGTTTTCCTCGCTTTGTGGATATTCACAAAGTGAATACGTGTATCGATTATACCCCGATCCGGCGTGTTGTCAAGTGCCCGTCCGGATGGAAGTGTGCTTCAGAAGAGGGGCGGATTGAGAAGAGCCTGGACGCCCTCCTCCCTCCCCCGCCGATGGCGGGCCGGGACGACGGTGCCCGGCCCCTCCGGGGAGGGCCGGGCACTTCCCTTGTCGCCGGGGC
>DROW01000192.1 GCA_011388675.1 Chloroflexota bacterium
CGGCGATCTCGGCGTCGAACTTGCCGGCCTTGATCTCTTCCAGCCGCTCTTGAAGGTGCTTCGAGCGAGGAGCCAGATAGCGACCGTAGAGACGTCGAGCGAGGATAGCGATGTTATACTGGGCCTCCTCCGCCGGGCAACGGGCCGCACACAGGCCGCACATAATGCAGTCGAAGGAGAGGTCCGCCACCTTGGCAATGTCCCCCCGCATTCCCGCCGCCATATACGCCCGCACATCGATCTCCTGCGGGCAGGCCTTGGTGCACGTTCCACACCCCAGGCACCGAAGCAGTTCCGGATAGAGGGAGAACAGCGTGGTTGGCGTTGGCTCCAGTTTTGTGATGTCGTAGGAGGCCCGTCGGGCGGGGAAGAAGGGGAGTTGCGCCAGGTACATCCCAGGCTGGACCACCGTCTGGCAAGCGAGGCCGAAGTAGAGTTTGGGATCGCCCTGGATGCGGTAAGCGGTCGCGCAGGCCCCGCAGAACCCGCCCCGGCACCCCACCCCCCGGATCAATTTGTACCCTGCCCACTCCATCGCCTTCATAATCGTCAGCGATGGGGGCACCATATAGCACTTGCCCATTATGTAGACGGGAATCAGTTCTTCACTGCTGGATTCTTGCGCAGTCGCCATCCTCCTTAACCTCCGATCCCCAGTTCCCCAGTTACCCAGTTACCCAGTTACCCAATTACCCAGTTACCCAATTACCCAATTACCCAATCCCCCAATCCTCCTCACTCCTCCTCCCCCACCTCTGTCCATTCGTCCTCCTTGAACGTCACCAGCGGCAGAGGCTCCTCCACGTCCCGACCCGGCACGTAGTCGAAGACGGCCTGGACCTCCTGACCGACGGCCCGGAAGACGCGGCCTACCGGCAGATCCGCCGGGCAGGCGTCGGTGCAGACGCCGCAGCCGATGCAGGAGAGGACCATATGGTTGAGCCGGGTGAGGTGGAAGAGCGTCGTGTCGGCCGGTAGGCGAAAGGCCCCTTTTCGCCGCGCCCAGTTCATGTACTGGATCGGCTCGTGCTCGAAGATGGGGCTCTTGAAGAGGCAGGTCTTGCAATAGCAGATGGGGCAGTTGGTCATACAGTTGTGGCAGCGGATGCAGGCGGCGAAGACCCCCTCGATGCCCTCTTCCTCCAGCCGCTGGCGGATCTCGGCGAACCGCTCATCCCGCACCTGGGTACGGGCGGAGACGACCTTCTCCACCACCTCCGCCCGCCGCCCATCGGCCTCTGCCGGAGAGAACCCTAACTGCTCGGCCAGGTCGTCGGGCAGGGAGACGGGGATGCCCGCGGACAGGTCCGCGCCGAACAGCCACACCTGCACATCGCCCCCCTCGGCGTGGGGCCGCTCGCACATCTGGCAGGCGTCGCGGAACGCGTACCCCTCCTGCGGGGCCACCTCGCCGGTCCGAGCCCCTGCCAGGAGCGCCTCCCGATCCACCCCGCCGTTCGCGCGCATCGTTTCGTAATCCGGCACCGTGTAGGTCCCCGGACAATCCACCACCACCGTCACCAGATCGTCCAGGCTGGCCTGTTGGAGCTTGACCAACTCGATCAGCGCGCGGTACTCGCAAGGCCGAAGGACGGCAGCGATCTTCCCTCTGGGCTCTCGGATCGTCACCGGGCCGACCACCCGGGCAGCGTTCAACCCCATCACCGGGGTCAACGGGTCGGCAGCGTCCAGGAGGGCCGGATCGGCCACCAGCGCGGGCGTAACCGCACCGGAGGGGGTCACCATCGGCACCACCACCGCCTCCACGACCTCCTTCTCCAGCAGATCCCGAAGGAAGCCCCGCAGCGCCGCCACCACATCGCCACCCTCGACTGGTATCCGTGCTTGCATAATCCCTCTCCTAAATCACCTGGTTGCCTGGCTACCTTGTCACACCGCCCACTCCCGCTTCATCGGGTTGGGCCCCTTCTCCTTGAGAAACTCGGTCATCTTCCTCACCGTGTCGGCGAACCGCTGGCCCTCGGAGGCGGAGATCCAGCGCAGCCAGACCCGGTCCTCCTCCATCCCGGCCTGCTTGAGGATCTCCTTGAGGGCGATGATCCGTCGTCGAGCCTTGTAGTTGCCGGACTGATAGTGGCAGTCGCCGGGGTGGCAGCCACCGATGAGCACCCCGTCCGCCCCGTCCAGCAGCGCCTTAAGCACGTAGGTAGGGTCCACCGATCCGGAGCACATCAACCGGATGATACGGACGTTGGGCGGATACTGGATCCGAGAGGTACCCGCCAGATCCGCGCCGGTGTATGTGCACCAGTTACAGAGGAAAGCGACGATCTTCGGCTCGAATTCCGTGGTCTCCATCCTCTTTCTCCTTGTCGGGTTTCAGACTCCAGGTTCCAAGTTTCAGGTTGTCGGTTTCAGGTCGACCGGAAACCCTGAGCCCCGCGTTCCACAACCTGAAACAACCCTATTCCACCAATACGTCCACCTGCGCCAAGATCTGGTCCGGCCGGAAGTGCCGCACCTGAATCGCCTTGGAGGGGCAGGTGACAGCGCAGGCGCCACACCCCTTACAGAGCACCGCGTTGACACGAGAGACGCCCCACAGGGGGTCGAGAGCGGGCGCGCCGAAGGGACAGACCTCCACACACATCCCACATCCGGCACACAGTTCGGGGTCCACCACCGCCGTCTCAGAGATGACCGGCACGGTACCCCGCAGCAGCGGGATCAACGCCGAGGCGGCTGCTGCTCGCGCCTGGGCGATGGTGTCCGGGATGTCCTTCGGCCCCTGGCAACAACCGGCCAGGAACACGCCGTCCATCGCCGTATCCACCGGCCTCAGTTTGGGGTGAGCCTCCAGGAAAAAGCCGTCGGCCGAGCGGGGGAGTTTCAGAAGCGTGGCGATCTCGTCGGTATCCTGCCGGGCCTCCATCCCCACCGCCAGCACCACCAGGTCCGCCTCCACCTCGAGGGTGCGCCGCAGGAACGTGTCTTCCACCCGCACCACCACTCGATCGCCTCGGCGGTAGATCTCGGAGACGTTGCCCCGCCGGTATCGAACCCCCGACCGGCGCGCCTCGTCGTAGAACTCCTCCCCCCGCTTCCCGAAGGTCCGCACATCTATATAGAACACCGTCACCCGCGTATCGGGCAGGGCCTGGCGGACCAACTGGGCCTGCTTGGCGCTGATCATACAGCAGACCCGGGAGCAGTAGGGGTTACCCAACTGCTTGTCGCGGGAGCCGACGCATTTGATGAAGACGACGTGCTCGGGCTCCTTTCCGTCGACCGCCAGATCGCCCTCCGCCAGGCGGCGCTCCATCTCCAGCGTGGTGATCACCTGGGGATAGAGGCCGTAACCGAACTCCGGCTTGCGGTGGGGGTCGAACACCTTGTAGCCCGTGGCCACGATGATCGCACCGACTTGCAAGGAGTGGGTTCCGGGTTCACCCAACCCAGAACCTGAAACCTTCGAACCTGAGACCGTCACTTCGAAGTTCCCAACGTATCCCTCGACCCGCGCGACCTGGGCGTTGAGGAAGACGGTGATGTTGGGATGGGACTGGACCCGTTCGATGAGGCCGGGCAACCACTCGGCGACGGGCTCCAGATCGGGGAAGGTGCGGTTGAGGTCGGCCACGTGGCCCCCCAGGTGGTCGCTCTTCTCGACGATATAGGCCGGGAAGCCCGCCTCGGCCACGTCCAGTGCGGCGACCATCCCCGCCACCCCGCCGCCGATGACCACCGCGCCAGGCGTGACCCCCACCTCGCGGTCCTCCAGCGGCTCCAGCCGGGCAGCCTTCGCCACCGCCGCCACGACCAGGGCCTTGGCCTTCGCCGTGGCCTCGTCTCGATCGTGATGGACCCAGGAGCACTGTTCTCGGATGTTGGCCATCTCGAACTGGTAGGGGTTGACCCCGCCCTCCTGAGAGGCCGCGCGGAAGGTCGGCTCGTGCATCCGAGGGGAACAGGAGGCCACCACCACTCGGTTCAAACCCAGTTTCCGGGCATCCTCCTTGATGAGCGCCTGCCCTGGTTCGGAGCACATGTAGGTGTAGTGTCGAGCGATCACCACGCCCGGCAGGTTCTTGGCGAACTCCGTCACCGCCTCCACATCCACCGTGGCAGCGATGTTGGTGCCGCAGTGACAGATGTACACGCCGATTCGAGGTCGAGATGCCATTGCTACGCCCCTTCCTCCCTAATTACCCAATCACCCAATCACCCAATCACCCAATTACCCAATTACCCAATCCCCCAATCCCCCAATCCCCCAACCTACATCGCCTCCGCCACCAACTCCAGGATGTCCATCACCTTCAATCGATCCTCCAGCCCCTGCACCTTGACCGCGTCCTCCAGCATTGACATACAGAAGGGGCAGGCCACGGCCAGGACCTCGGCCCCTGTCTCCGCGGCCTCGTGCACCCGCTGGAAGGCGAGCCGCTCCTCCGTGTTGGTCCCCTCGAACCACATCCGACCGCCGCCGCCCTCGCAGCAGAGGCTCCGTTCCCGAATGCGGTCCATCTCCACGAACTTCACACCTGGAATCGCCTGGAGGACCGCGCGCGGCTCGTCGAAGACGTGGTTCTGCTTGCCCAGGAAACAGGGGTCGTGGTACGTCACCACCCGCTCGACCTTGCCGGAGAAGGTCAGTTTCCCCTCCTCGATCAGCCGGGCGAGGAATTGGGTGTAGTGGAGGACCTCCATTCCCTCCAGGTTGTACTCGTGCTTGAAGGTGTTAAAACAGTGAGGGGAGGTGGTGACCATCGTCGGTGCGCCGACGCTTTCCAAGAGCGGCTTCCCCTCTTCGACCAGCATCTCGAAGAGCCCCATCTCCCCTACCCGGCGCACCTCGTTACCGCAGCAGGTCTCCTCCGTGCCCAGGATGCCAAAGTCCACCCCGGCGGCCTGGAAGACCTTGGCGGCCGCCTTCGCCACCGCCTGGGAGCGCATATCGTAGGAGGGCACGCAGCCGACGAACCAGAGGACCTCACACCCTTCCCGCGCGCTCTTGATCCCCAGCCCCTCGGCCCAGGCCGCTCGGTCCTCCCGGGCGAACCCCAGAGGGTTCCCCTGGCGGAAGATGGACATCAGCGCGTCGCCGATGGTCCCGGGGATCTTCCCGCTCTCCACCAACTGGCTCCGCAGGCTGATGATCAACTCTGCCGGCCGCACGTCCTTGGGGCACCTCTCCACGCAGGTGAAACAACAGGTGCAGTCCCACAGTTCCTCCATCCCTCCCAGATCAGGGAGAGCGTCCACCAGCGCCTCGTAGACCAGAAAGCGGACGTTGAGGGCGGTGGTGATGGAGACCGGACATCCGCCGGTGCACTTACCGCACTGGATGCAACCGAGGAGGTCAAGGCCGAGACCGAGTTCCTTGGCCAGTTCCTGGATGTCTGCTTGCATCTACGCCTCCCCCATCTCAGCGAATCTCATTAGGAGTCGAAACAGCCGATCTGCGCGACCTCGGGCCGTCCATCTACCCATTCCCCATCGCCTGGTGCAACACCCCCATCGCCGCCGCTGCAGCCGCCTTTCCCTGGGCCACCGTGTCCGGGATGTCCTTCGGCCCCTGGCAGCAGCCGGCCAGGAAGACCCCCGGCCGGGTGCTCTCCACCGGGCAGTGCTTGGGATGCGCCTCTTTGAAGAACCCGTCGGGCGTGCGCTCCAACCCCAGCAATCGGGCCACCGCCTCGGTGTCCGCCCGCGGCACAACTGCCGTCGCCAGCACCACCAGGTCCGCCTCCACCTCCACCGTCCGCCGAAGCAGGGTGTCGTCGGCACGGACCACCAGTTTGTCCCCCCGCTTGAAGACCTCGGAGGGCTCGCCGCGCCGATAGATCACCCCTTCGTGCTTCACCCGGTCGTAGAACTCCTCATACCCCTTGCCAAAGGCCCGCATGTCGATGTAGAAGACGGTGATCCGGGCGTCGGGCAGTTTATCCCGCACCAGATGGGCGTGCTTGGCGGTGTACATGCAGCAGATGCGGGAGCAATAGGGCACGCCGGTGTGCGGGTCGCGGGAACCGACGCAGTGGATGAAGACCACGTCCTTCGGCTCCTTCCCGTTGAGGAGGATCTTCCCTGCCGTCGGGCCGGAGGCGGAGGAGAGCCGCTCGAACTCCAGGCCGGTGAGGACGTTGGGATACACCCCGTAGCCGAACTCCGGCTTGGTCCGCGGATCGATCAGGTCGAAGCCGGTGGCGACGATGATGGCTGCCACGTCCACCTCAACGAACTGCTCCTTCTGATCGAAGTTGATGGCGTCGGCGGGACAGGCATCCTTGCACTTGAACGTCTTGCCGCACACCCCGCGCGTGAGATAGATGCAGGCGTTGGGATCGATCGTGTACACCAGCGGGACCGCCTGAGGAAAGGGGACGTAGATCGCGGCCCGTTTCCCCAGCCCCTGGTTGAAGGTATCGATCACCCGGCCATGCATCCGGCAGGCCTCAGCGCAGGCCCCGCACCCTTTGCACAGGTCCTCCTCCACGTACCGGGGCTTCTTCTTAATCGTGACGTGGAACGATCCGACCTCCCCTTCGACGGCGACGACCTCGGAGTAGGTCATCAACTCGATGTTGGGATGCTGGCCCACGTCCACCATCTTGGGGGTAAGGATGCAGGAGGAGCAGTCCAGCGTGGGGAAGGTCTTATCCAGTTGGGACATTCGCCCGCCAACACTGGGCTCCCTTTCGACCAGGTAGACCGGGAAGCCGGCGTCGGCCAGGTCCAGTGCCGCCTGAATGCCGGCGATCCCCGCGCCGATGACCAGTGCTGCCGGTTTAGCCGATGCCATCCGCAATCCCCCTCTATCCCAGCGCTGCGTCCAACACGTCGTAGACCTGCTTCATCGCGAAGCCGACCTGGCTGGAGGCCCCGTTGGGGCAGACCGCCACGCAGACACCGCACCCCTGGCAGAGGGCCTCGACGACCTCGGCGTAGGGGTCGCCTGGCTCCAGCACCCGCGCGCCGTAAGGGCAGGCCTCCACACAGAGCCCGCAGGCGGAGCAGAGCCGGACGTTCACCTGGGCGACCGTCCGTTGGGCTACCAGCCGCTCCTTCGCCAGGAGGCTCGCCGCCCGCATCGCCGCTCCCTGGGCCATCAGGACCGTCTCATCGGCCGGGCGTGGCGAGTGGGCCAGCCCGCAGACGAAGATGCCCCGCTGCGTGAAGTCCAGCGGCCGCATCTTGGGATGCTCCTCCCGGAAGAAGCCGTTATCATCCACCTCCAACCCCAACGCCTCAGCCAACGCCCGGTTGTCGTTCGGCTCGATCCCCACGCTGAGCACCACCAGCCCAGCCGGGATGACGACCTCCTCACCCAAGATCGGCTCCCGCACGACCACTTCCACAGGTTGCAGGTTGGAACCCGAAACCCTCACCTCCGGCTTGTGCTCCAGTTCGTACCGGAGGAACACCACCCCCTTCTCCCGCGCCTCCCGATAGGCGTCCTCCCGGAAACCGTAGGTGCGCACCTCCCGGAAGAGGATCGTGACGCGGGCGTCGGGGTTTCGCTCCTTGATCGCCAGCGCGTTGACCACCGCCTGGGTGCAGCAGATCCGGCTGCAGTAGGGGCGGCCCGGCTCGCGGGAGCCCACGCACTGGATCATCACCACGTCGTCGGGGATCTCCTTCCCCTCGGCCAGCATCGCCGAAAGTTGCCGCTGGGTGACAACGCGCTCGCTCTCGCCGTAGAGGTACTCGGTGGGAGTTACCTCCCTGCCACCCGTGGCGACGACGATCGCCCCGTACACTTCCTCCTCCGGCTCTCCCTCGGCCGGGGTCAACGTGACGCGGAAGTCCCCCAACCGTCCGGAGGCCGCCGACACCTCGGTCTGCATTCGCAGGCGGATGGAAGGATGGCCCTGCACCCGCTCGATCAGCGAGGCCAGCATCTCGGCGGGTGTGACCGAGGCTCCCCAGACCGAATGCACCTGACGCAGTTGGCCGCCCAGTTCACCCGACCGCTCCACCAGGTCCACCGGGTGGCCCAGGTCGGCCAGGGTGAGGGCGGCGGTCAGCCCGGCCAGCCCTCCGCCGATGACCAGTACCCGCTGGGCCAACGGCTCTTCCGGCGGGCGGAAGGGCCAGCGGCGGACCACGCCGGCCACCGCCATCGCGACCAACGCCTTCGCCTTCTCGGTGGCGACGCGGCCGTCTCCGACCACCGCTCCGGCCACCTCGCCCCGCAGGTTGACCCGCTCCAGCAGGTTGAAGTTCAACCCGGCGGCGGCCATCATCTCCCGGAAGGCCGTCTCCCGCCGCAGATCGGTATAACCAGCCAACACCACCCGGTTCAGACCCTCTTCCCGGACGACGCGGGCGATTTCCTCCAGACCCGCCGGGTCCAACCCATCCTGCCGCACCTGCACCAGGGCCACGTTGGGGAGCCGTCGGGCCGCTGCGGCCACTGCCTCCAAATCAACAACCTGGCCGATCTCCCCATAGTGGTCGCACAGGAAGACGCCGACGCGAGGCCACTCCCAGGCCACATCCCGCTCCTCTCGTCCCTCTGGGGCGGTCTCCTCGGCAGATTGCTCCGGACGGCGCAGGAGCCGGGCCGCTTCGGCCGCCGCCGCCGAGGCTTCCACCACCGTCTCCGGGATGTCCTTCGGCTCGC
>DROW01000193.1 GCA_011388675.1 Chloroflexota bacterium
CCTGAGCACCTCCAGGGAGCGGGACATCCTGGTCGCGATGCGGTGGGCCCGCGTGCCCTTCACGGTGACGTACCTGGTGGCGATGTCGCTGAGGGCGGTCGGGATGGTGATTGAGGATTTCTCCATCGTGCGGCAGGCGGAGAAGGCCCGGGGATACGATCCGAAAGGGAAGTCGATCCCCTACAAACTCCGCCAGTTCGTGATGTACATCATCCCCCTTATGGGCCTGGCGATCCGCCGCTCCGAGGAGTTCTCCAACGCCCTCGTGGCACGGGGGTACAGTTTCACCGGGCTCCGTCGGGTCAAGCGGCCGGACTACGTGCTGACGAAATACCACTTCAAGGTGCTGGACGGGGTCATCGTGGCCGTTCTCAGCGTGGCGCTGGCGCTCCTGGTGTTCGCCCGGTACGGGCTGGGCATGTTCACACTGGAGGGTTCCCTCACGATGAAGTGGCTTCAGCACTGGCTCGTGGGAGGTGCCGGATGAGCGCGGTGATCCGGTTCGAGAACTACTCCTGGAAATACACCCGGACCAAGGTCCCTGCTCTGCAGGACGTCAACCTTGAAATTGAGGAAGGCGCGCTCGTCGGCATCATCGGCCCCAACGATTCCGGGAAAACCACCCTGGCCTATTCGATGAACGGCCTGATCCCCAACCAGTACTACGGAGTGCGCTCCGGCAGCGTCTACGTGATGGGGAAAGAGGTCAAAGAGTACCGCCAGGCCGAGTTGTGCCAGCGGGTAGGGCTCGTCTTCTCCGATCCGGAGGCCCAGTTCACGGCGATGACTGTGGAGGACGAGGTGGTGTTCGGGATGGAGAACCTGGGCCTGAGCATCGAGGAGATCGAGCGGCGATTGGCGTGGGTCGTGCCGCTGACCGACATCGGGGACCTGATGGACAAACCGCCCTACGAGGTGTCCGGAGGGCAGAAGCAGCGGGTGGCCCTCGCCTCCGTGCTGGCGATGCAGCCGCCCATTATGGTGCTCGACGAGCCGACGTCGATGCTGGACCCCATTGGACGGAAAAGGGTCTTCGAGGTGCTGGGAAGGCTGAAGGAAGAGTACAAGAGCACGATCATCGTGATCGAGCACAGCCTGGAGAACCTGGTGCCGCTTGCGGATTATATGGTGCTGATCCACAACGGGAAGGTCCTCCTCGCCGACGAGACGGAGCCTTTCTTCGAGAAAATGGACTTCTTGATGGAGCACGACGTCTTCCCGCCGGGGGTGATGGAGTTCTTCTTCCGGCTGAGGCTGTTGGGGCATTATCCGGATTCCCTCCCGCTGCCTCGGACCCTTGAGGAAGGCGTGGAAAGGCTGCGGGAGATCGTTGGAGGGGGAAACGATGGCCGATAACGAGGTCTACGTAGCGGTAGAGAACCTGACCTACCAGTATCCGGACGGAACCGTCGCGCTCAGGGACGTGAGCCTGACCATCCACCACGGGGAGTTCATCGCCCTGATCGGCCAGAACGGGTCGGGGAAGACGACGCTCTCCAAGTGCCTCAACGGCCTGTTCAAGCCGACGAAGGGCAGGGTCGTCGTCGACGGGTTGGACACCCGGCATTCCTCCATCACCAACCTGGCGACGAGGGTCGGGTACGTGTTCCAGAACCCGGACCACCAGATCTTCAACAACAGCGTGTGGAAGGAGATCGCCTACGGGCCGCGGAACATCCAGTTGCCCGAGGAGGAGGTCAAGGCGCGGGTCGAGGAATCGGCCCGGGTCGTGGGGCTCGACCCCTCGCTCTTCGACACGCATCCGTTTTTCCTGCCCAAGGGGATCCGCCAGCGGGTCGCCATCGCGTCGATCCTCGCCCTGCGGCCGAAGATGATCATCGTCGACGAGCCGACGACGGGGCAGGATATGAAGCAGTCCCTGGAGATTATGGACTTCCTGAAGATGCTCCACGAAGAGAAGGGGCACATCATCGTCATCATCACCCACGACATGCCGATTGTGGGGATGTACGCCAAGAGGACGATCGTGATGGCACAGGGGCAGATCCTAGCCGACGGCCCCACACGGGAGGTCTTCTCCCACCCCGAGGTGTTGGAGAAGACGTTCGTGGAGCCGCCTCAGATCACGCGCCTAGCCCAGATGAGCACAGATCTCGGCTTCAGCAAGGACGTGATGAGCGTGCCGGAGATGGTGGACCAGTTCCGCCGGATCGTCGGCGGATAGGCAATCGCTAGCAGATTCCTGCTTTGAGGAAAGGGGCATGCGGATCCTGATCACTGGCGGGGCCGGGTTCATCGGCTCCCATCTGTGCGACCGCCTTCTGGCCGAAGGCCACGAGGTGATCGCGATGGACAACCTGAGCACCGGAAGCATCGAGAACATCGCCCACCTGGCGGGCCACGAGCGATTCCACTTCATCAAGCACGACGTGACCAACTACATCTACGTCCCGGGGCCGCTGGACGCCGTCCTCCACTTGGCCAGCCTGCCCAGTCCGGTGGACTATCTGAACTACCCCATCCAGACCCTGAAGGTCGGCGCGTTGGGGACGCACAAGACGCTGGGGCTGGCCCTGGCGAAGGGGGCCCGCTACCTCCTGGCCTCCACCTCCGAGGTGTACGGCGATCCTCTGGTCCATCCCCAGCACGAGGACTACTGGGGGAACGTCAACCCGGTCGGTCCGCGGGGGGTGTACGACGAGAGCAAGCGGTTCGCCGAGGCGCTGACGATGGCCTACCACCGCTACCACGGGGTCGATACCCGCATCGCCCGCATCTTCAACACCTACGGCCCCCGGATGCGGTCGGACGACGGGCGGGTGGTTCCCAACTTCATCTGCCAGGCCCTCCGGGGCGAACCCCTGACGGTGTACGACGACGGCTCCCGCACCCGCAGTTTCTGCTACGTCGACGACCTGGTGGAGGGCCTGCTTCGCCTCCTCTTTTCCGACGAAACCCGGCCGGTCAACCTGGGAAACCCGCAGGAGATGACGATCCTGGAGTTCGCCCACAAGGTCCTAGAGGTAACCGGTAGTTCCTCCTCGATCGCCTTCGTCCATCCCACTGACGAACGGACCAAGGATGATCCCAAGGTCCGTTGCCCGGACATCACCCGCGCCCGAGAAGTGCTGGGCTGGGAGCCGAAGGTGTCGCTGGAGGAGGGGCTGCGGCGGACCGTGGAGTACTTCCGGGGGCGGGTGTGATTCGGATGGACCGTCGCATCCCACCGCAGAGGCGCAGAGAGCGCAGAGTTCAACTTTTACCTTTCAGGTCCTCTGCGCCCTCCGGGTCTCTGCGGTACATTATCCCCTTCGGGGGATGGAACGGCCCCCTGGTCGGCGGGCTGGGGGTGGCGATGGGGCTGGGGGCGGGGCTCCTCCTGATCCGGCTTTCCCCGGTGGAAGCCCTCGTCCTGTTCGGCCTGGGGGCGTTGGTGATCGGCACGTTGGCGGAGCCGCTGGTGGGGCTGGTCGGCGGCCTCTTCCTCGGCCTGCTGCGGGCCTACCTGCAGGCGGAGGTGCCCCAGGTCCCGGCCCAGATCGGCCATCTCTTCGTCCTGCTGGCGGTGGCCTCGTGGGCGGCACGGGGGCTGCTCCGTCGGGACCTGCGGTTGCCGCCCTCGCGCGGCGTCCTGCTCCCCTTAATGGGATTTATCGGCGCAGCGTGGCTCTCCCTCTGGAACGCGGTCGATCTGGGGTACGGCCTGCCGGAGTTCGCCAAGTGGATCGAGGTCTTGCTGGCCCTCTGGGTCGTCGCCGACCGGGCCACGCCACGCCGCCTGCCCTGGCTGGTAGCGGGCATCTTCCTGGTGGGCCTCTTCCAGGCCGGGGTGGGCCTCTATCAGTTCGGGCTGCGCGGAGAGGGACCGGAACACTTCCTTATCGCCGGGACCGATTTCTACCGGGCCTACGGCACGTTCGAGCAGCCCAACCCTTACGCCGGGTACATCGGGATGACGTTGGCGCTGGCCCTCGGGGTGTTCCTGGGACAGTGGGGAGAAAGGGACAAGGGGACAGGGAGACCTCCCTTTGTCCTCCTGGCCCTCTGTCCCCTCCTCCCCCTCGCGGCGGCGTTGTTGGCCTCGTGGAGCCGAGGGGCGTGGCTCGGCTTCGCGGCAGCGATGGGGGCGATCGCCTTCGCCTGGCCCCGGCGGGCCCGCTGGGGGGTGCTCGTGGCGGCGGTGCTAGTCGTCGGCGCGCTGGCCCTCCATTTAGCGGGGCTCGTCCCGCCGGCCCTCATCTCCCGCCTGACCGACTTCGCCGCCGATCTGCGGCTGCAGGACGTGCGGGGGGTGGGGATCAACGACGCCAATTACGCCGTCGTCGAGCGACTGGCCCACTGGCAGTCGGCGCTGGAGATGTGGCGATCCCACTTCTGGACCGGCGTGGGGCTGGGCTGCTACGAGCCGGCCTACCCCCGCTTCGCCCTGATCAATTGGCCCAACGCCCTGGGACACGCCCACAACATCTACCTGAACCTGCTGGCGGAGACGGGCATCCTGGGGTTAGTGGCCTACCTGGCCTTTTGGGGGGCCGTCTTCTGGCAGACCTGGCGGGCCACGCGCACGACCGTCGGCCTTCCACGCGGCCTGGCCCTGGGCCTCCTGGGGGCCTGGACCCACCTCTCCGTCCATCACTTCTTCGACAATCTCTACGTCAACAACGCCCACCTCCTCGTCGGCCTCCTCCTCGGCCTCTTAATCACCCGCTCACCCAGTCACCCGGTCATCCAATCACCAAGTAACCCAGTCACCGAGTAACCGCAATGAACCGCAAAGAACTCATCCGCTTTATCAAGTTCTCCATCGTCGGCACCATCGGCGCGGTGGTGGATTTTGGGACGTTGTACCTGCTCCACGTCGTTGTGGGGCTTCCTATCGTCCTGGCCAACACCTGCTCCTTCACCGCCGCGGTGCTGAGCAACTTCACCTGGAACCGGTACTGGACCTACCCCGACTCCCGCTCCAAGCCGATCCGCACGCAACTCCTCCAGTTCTTCGTGGTGAACGCAGCGGGATGGGGGATCAACACCGGCATTCTGCTGCTCCTTCGCTACCCCTGCGTCTCCCTGGCGACCCAGGCTAGCCAAGCCGTTGGCCTGACGCTCGACCCGGAGACCCTGTACAAGATCGGCTACAACCTGGCCAAGGCGGTCGCCACCGGCGTGGTCCTGTTCTGGAACTTTTTCGTCAACCGGTACTGGACTTATTCGGACGTGGACTGATGCGGATCGGGATCGACTACACGGCGGCGGTACGGCAGCGGGCGGGCATCGGCCGGTACACCCGGGAATTGGTCGGCGCGCTGCTCCACCTGCCCCACTCCCACCGCTACATCCTCTTCGCCGCCACCGGCAACCTGCGGCCTGCGCCCCCGCACCTTGCCCCCTGCGACTTTGCGCCTTGCGACTTTGCGCCCTGCGACTTTGCGCCCTGCGACCTGCGCACTGTTCCCCTTTCCGACGACTGGCTCGCCCGGATCTGGCACCGCCTTCGGCTGCCGATCCCGGTCGAGGCGGTGGTCGGGCGGGTGGACCTGTTCTATTCGCCGGATTTCGTCCTCCCGCCGACGCTTCCCCGCACCCGCACCGTCCTCACCGTCCACGACCTCTCGTTCCTCCACTACCCCGACCATTTTGTCCCCAAACTGGTCCGTTACCTGGAGAGCGTCGTCCCCCGCTCCGTCGCCCGCGCCGACCGGGTCCTGGCCGACTCGGAGGCCACCCGCGCCGACCTGATCCGGCTCCTGGGGGTTCCGCCGGAGAAGGTGGAAGTGCTGTACAGTGGGGTGGACCCCCGCTTCCGACCGGAACCGGAGCCGGGGGAGCGGGAGCGGCTGAGGGCCCGGTACGGCATCGGCGATCAGCCGTACATCCTCTCCGTGGGCACTCTCCAGCCGCGCAAGAACTTCGTCCGTCTCATTCGCGCCTTCGCCCGCCTGCGCTCCGCGCCCCTGCGCCTTGCTCCCCGATTGCTCATCGCTGGGGGCCGCGGCTGGCTCTACGAGGAGGTCCTGGAGGAGGCCGAAAGACGCGGGGACAGGGTGCGCCTGCTCGGCTTCGTAGACGACGCGGACCTGCCGGCCCTGTATCGGAACGCCCGCCTGTTCGTCTTCCCATCGTTCTACGAAGGGTTCGGCCTGCCGGTGCTGGAGGCGATGGCCTGCGGGGTGCCGGTGGTCTGCTCCAGCGCGTCCAGCCTGCCGGAGGTGGCGGGGGACGCCGCCCTGCTTGTGGATCCCCACGACGAAGAGGGGTTGGCGGCGGCGATGGAGCGCGCGCTGGCGGACGAAACGCTGCGGGCGGAGATGAGGGCGAGGGGGCTCCAGCAGGCGGCGCGGTTCACCTGGGACCGGGCGGCCCGGCAGTTGCTGAGCGTTTTCGATCAGTTCTCCCTGTAGTGAGGGAGACCCCCGAGGATGATCGGTTTTTTTTCCGGCCGCTTTGTGCTATAATTCCCTTCTGTTGTCGCCAACCTTGTTCTGTCGGGAGCGTGAGGTGTGAACCAGCGCGAAGAGTTCAAAGTCGCCCTGACGCGGGATCTGGGGCTGTTCGACATCACGATGATCGGCGTCGGCGGGATGATCGGCGCCGGCATTTTCGTCCTTACAGGGATCGCCGCGGGGGAGGCCGGTCCGGCTCTCCTGCTGGCCTTCCTCCTCAACGGCGTGATCACCCTCTTCACCGCCGCCAGTTACGCCGAACTGGGCTCCGCCTTCCCCGGCGCTGGCGGGGGGTACCCGTGGGTGCGCGAGGGGCTCTCCCCCTTCTTCGGCTTCCTCGTCGGGTGGATGGACTGGTTCGCCCACTCGGTGGCCTGCAGCCTTTACGCCCTGGGTTTCGGCTCCTTCGCCGCTCGGCTATTGCAGATGGCACGGGTCTCTTTTTTCGGCCTTCCCGAGGAGCAGATGTCGGTGGCGTTGGCCGTGGCTGCCGCAGCCCTCTTCACCTACATCAACTACCGGGGGGCCTCGGAGACCGGTAAGGTTGGCAACATCGTCACGATGGCAAAGGTACTCATCCTCGGTGTGCTGGCAGCCTTCGGTCTGCGTGCCCTGATCCTCCGGCCGGACTGGACCTCGGAGTTCGTCCCCTTCTTCCCCAACGGGTTCCACGGCGTGCTCATCGCGATGGGGCTGACCTCCATCGCCTTCCAGGGGTACGAGATCATCGCCCAGTCCGGCGAAGAGGTGATCGACCCCGACCGGAACATCCCACGGGCGATGTTCGGAGCCATCGGGATCGTCGTCGCCATCTACCTTCTGATCGCCTTCGTGCTGCTGGGAGCGGTCGAGGCCCCTGACGGCGGCCCTTCCTGGAAGTTCCTGGGGGTCTACCAAGAGCAGGCGGTGGTGGAGGCGGCGGAGAAATTGATGCCCTACGGCTCCCTCCTCCTCCTCATCGGCGGGTTGATGTCCACCCTCTCCGCTCTGAACGCTACCATTTACTCCTCCTCCCGTGTCTCCTTCGCGATGGGCCGCAACCGCGACCTCCCCGGCTTCTTCGGTCAGGTCCACCCCAGGCGACACACCCCGCACTGGGCCATCTTCTTCTCCGGTGGGCTGGTCACCCTGATGGCAGTGCTCCTGCCGATCCGGGACGTCGCCAGTTCGGCCAGCATTATGTTTCTGCTGGTGTTTATGATGGTCAACGCTACCGTCATCGTCCTGCGGCGGAAACGGCCGGATGTCCGCCGTCCCTTCCGTGTGCCCTGGATGCCGCTTCTTCCCCTCCTCGGGATCTTCTCCCAGATTTTCCTTTCCACCTATTTGTTCAACCTCAGCCCCATCGCCTGGTACACCAGCCTGATCTGGATCGGGCTGGGGGTGCTCTTCTACCTCACCTACGCCCGACGGATGGAGGCGCTGCCGGAGCCAGTACGGATCATCCACGAGGAGATCGTGGCCGTCACGGAGTATTCCGTCCTCATCCCCGTCTCCGATGTCAACACCGCCCGCCTGCTGGGGATTCTGGGGGCGGCCATCGCTAAGGACCGAAAAGGGGAACTCTTCGCCCTCCACGTGGTCCGCGTGCCCGCCCAGTTGGGCATCAGCGACGGGCGGTTCTTCCTGAAGCAGGGGAAGCCGATCTTGGAGGCGGTTATTGAGGAAGCGAAGCGGTACGACGTGCCGGTCCACACGATGATTCGGCTGGGGCGACATCCGGCCACGGCGATCATCGAGACCGCCTACGAGCGAGGTACCGATCTGATGATCCTGGCCTGGCCCGGCTACACCACTCATCCGGACGCCGCGTTCGGTAGCGTGATCGACCTGGTGGCGAAGACCCCTCCCTGCGACCTGGCGGTGGTCCGCTTCCGAAAGCGGGAGCCACCCCGCCGCATCCTGGTCCCCACTGCTGGCGGTCCCCACGCCGCTTTGGCCATCGATCTGGCGATCGCTCAGGCACGCCAGTATCGACAGGAAAGCGGAGAGGAGTCCGTCATCACCCTGCTCTACGTCCTTCCGGAGGACGCCACGCCAGCCCAGGAGGCCCGTGTCTGTCGGATCCTCCAGGACCAGAGCGCGCGCTACGACTACCCGCTGGTCTGCAAAGTCTCCCGAGCCCCCAACGTTGTCGAGGGGATTCTCCGAGAGGCGGAGGGGCACAACCTGGTGATGGTCGGGGCGTCGGCGGAGCGGTTGTTCGAGCAGCGGCTGTTCGGCTCCATCCCGGAGAAAGTGGCCCGGGAGTGCCCAAAGACGGTGATCATGGTCAAACGGTACTGGCCGCTGAAATCCCGCCTGGGTCGGCTGATGGCGTGGTGGCAGGGGGAAGGGTAGTCAAGGGAGCAGGGGAGCAGAGGAGCAGAGGAGCAGGGGAGCAAAGGAGCAAGGGAGCAGGGGAGCAAAGGAGCAAGGGAGCAGGGGAGCAGAGGAGCAGGGGAGCAGGGGAGCACCATGTCCCAACTGACCGTCGAACCGGTATCTGGTCGTCGTGACCTGCGGGCTTTCGTGCGCTTTCCCTGGAAGGTGTATCGGGGCGACCCCAATTGGGTTCCCCCGCTGATCTCCCAGATGATGCGGACCCTCGATCCGGCTCGCAACCCCTTCTTTCAGCGGGCCGACGTCGCCCTCTTCCTGGCCCGTCGAGGGCGGAGAGTGGTGGGAACGATCGCCGCCTTCGTCGACCGCTGGCTGGTCGACGTCACAGGCGAGCGGGTGGGTGGCTTCGGCTTCTTCGAGGTGGTCGAGGACTACGACGTCGCCGCCCGTATGTTGGACGTGGCAGCCGGGTGGCTGAGGGAGCACGGCGCCGAGGCGATGCGCGGGCCGCTGAACTTCAACAACAACGACCGCCCCGGCGTCCTCATCGAAGGGGCCGACTGTCCACCCGTGATGCTGGAGGCCCACACCCCACCTTACTACGCCGCCTTCCTGGAGCGGTACGGGATGGAGAAATACCAGGACCTCTACGCCTACCGGGCTTTCCGCGAGCAGATCGGGGAGCGGATGGAAAACCTTCCCCCGGAACTGGGCCGCGTGGCGGAGGCCGCCCGCAGACAGGGGGTGACCACTCGCCCGGTCCGGCTGGAGCGGTGGGATGAGGAGGTCCGCACTCTCCACCGGCTCTTCAACGCCTCGCTGACCTACCTGCCCTATCGGCTCCCTATCCCCGAGCAAACCTTCCGTCGGATGGCGGACGAACTGCGCCCCTTCGTCGATCCGAGGATGGCTGTCTTCGCCGAGGTGGAGGGAGAACCGGTCGGCTTCTGTGTCGCCCTGCCGGACGTGAACCGGGTGCTGATCCACCTGAACGGCCGGCTGTTCCCGTTCAACTGGCTTCGGTTGCGCCGCCTGATCCGCCGGGTGGACGTAGCGACGTTCAAACTGATGGGCATTCTCCCCAACTACCGCCGTCGGGGCATCGATGCTCTGCTCTACCTGGAGGTGGTAAAGGGCTTCCTCGCCGGGGGATACCGGTGGCTGGACGGCTCTGTTACCTCGGAGTATAATCTAATTGTAAACCTGGTCGCGCAGCGACTGGGAGCAGAGCGGTACAAACACTTCAGGGTGTATCAGATGCCGCTGTAACCGCGGAGGGACACACCCTGCGGCGGGACCTGGACACGTCCACCATACGGGGAGGGGCGAATGGGTGTGCCGGTGCTCACTCTCCAGATGACGATGGGAGAGGCCCTGCGGCGGATCACGGGGGACCGACCCGAGCAAGAGGCTCTGGTCTGTGGCTCCTCCCGCCTCACTTACGGGCAACTCCAGGAGCGGGTGGAGCAGGCAGCGGCCTGGCTGGCGGAGACCGGCGTCGGAAAAGGGGACCGGGTGGCCCTCTGGCTTCCGCCGAGCATCCCCTTCGTCACCCTCTTCTTCGCCATCGCGGAGCGGGGCGCGGTGGCGGTCCCGATGGACCCGGTGGCCCTTCCCCACCGGCTGGCCTATGTGGTAGAGCAGACCGCCCCTCGACTACTCATCGCCCACAGGCCGCTCCCCGCCGAGGTGGAGGAGGCGCTGCCGGAGGGGGCGACCCCCCTCGTCACCGAGGACGAGCAGGGGGCACAGTTCCTTACATCGGCAAGTGGAACACCCGTGCCGGTGGATGTGGCCCCCGAGGATCTGCTGGCGATCCTCTACACCTCCGGCACGACGGGCGTCCCGAAGGGGGCGATGCACACCCA
>DROW01000194.1 GCA_011388675.1 Chloroflexota bacterium
ACCGCCAACGGCTTCTCCGCCAACCCCTCCCGACCGCCGGTGAAGATGGCCAGCATATCGAACATCACCTGGGTGGTGCGGGTGGAGAAGGCTCCGGTGACGATGGGCTTCTTGGAATAGAGGAGCACCAGGTAGAGACGATAGAGGTCCCCGATCTCCTTGGGGACCTCGTTGCAGACCACCGCCGTGGACTGGGCGTCGTACTGGGGCAGCATCTCGGCCACCTTCACCAGCCGGACGAGATCGGAGCCGGTGGAGGGACGGTGCTCCAACGTCTCAGGGTCCAGGACGTGCACGCCGGAGGAGCCGGGGTCGAAATGGACGTCGTCGCCGCCGTAGTGGACGACGGGGTTTCCGTCCCGATCGTACAGCCAGAACTCGCGCGGGGCCGTCTCCAGAGCCCTGCGGGCCAGGGCCTCCGGGATGCGCACCACCTCACTCTCCTCATCGACCAGGGCCCCCGCCTCGGCGAGCATCTGCCGCGCCTTCGACGATTGGACCTTCACGCCGGGTTCCATCAGTATCTGGAACGCCTCTTCCAGAACGCGCTCGATCAGTTCGTCCGAAAGGAGAGCAATCTTCGGTTGCATAACACCTCTCCGTTTATCTTCACCGCAGAGGCGCGGAGGGCACAGAGGTTTTACTCTAAGAGATCTCTGTGTCCTCTGCGTCTCCGTGGTTTTCTATTTTTCCAGTGACGCGATGATCCGTTTCAGTTCCGCCGAGACCTTGGGGTCGAGCGGCTCAGGCTCGTGGGTGGCGAGGATCTGCCGAGCCTTTTCCCGCGCCCAATCCCGCGGCCCGTCCCGCTTCTCCTGCCACTCGGTGTAAGGTCGGCGATCCATGAACTGCGGCACCCACAGTTCGCGCATATGCTTCTTCGTATGCTTCTGGGCCAGGAAGTTGCCGCCCGGCCCCACGGCGCGGATCACGTCCAGGGCCAGCGTCTCGTCGTCGACAACGATCCCCTTCATCATATGATACACGATGTCGTAGATCTCGCAGTCCAGCAGCATCTGTTCGTAGGACCAGATGCGGCTTCCGTGGAGGAGGCCGACGCCGAGGAGCATATCCGACATCGAGATACAAGCCATCAGGGTGGAGAGACTGTTGTCGACCCCCGCCTGCCAGTTCGGTTCCTTCGCGCCGGTGGCGAAGGAGCCCATCGAGAGGGGGACATTGTAGAAGTCGGCCAGGACGTTGGTCGCGCCGCCGAACAGGAAGTCCTCCGGCCCGCCGCCGGTGTAGCCGCCGGTGCGCAGGTCCATCGCCGTCTGCGCGGCGGCGTAGAAGACGGGGGCTCCGGGGTAGGCCAGTTCGATCATCGCCAGCGCGCTGATGACCTCCGCGTTGCCCACCACCAGGTTGCCGGCCAGCGTCGCCGGGGCGGTGGAGGCGCAGGAGGTCATCGTCATAAAGCCCACCGGCAGCCCGGCTTCGGCGGCCACCAGCGCGGCCTCCAGGCTGCCGCCGTCCTGCCCTAGAGGGGGCGTGGTGCATTGCATAATGGAGAGCACTGGCCGCTTGCGCAATTCCTCCTTCCCCCCGGCGATGACCGCGGCCATCTCCACCGCCGCCCGCGCCTCCTCTTCGGAGTAAATGCTCTCCGTCTGCACGTGCTTGGTCGTGTTCTCCCAGATCGCCAGGATCTCGTACAGACTGCGGGTGTGGGGCGGGTAGTCTTGGGCCGAGACCGGAGTCCAGATAAAAGCGATCTCCTCCACATCGTCGGACACGCGGGCGATGTCGGCCACGTCCTGCAGGCGGGAGCGGCGCAGTTCCCCCGTCTCCAGGTCGATGATCTGGACCCCGCAGCCGTCGGTGCCGACGTAGACGTGGTTGCCGTCCAGCGGCAGATCCTGCGCAGGATCGCGGGCGGCGAGCGTGTAGACCGGCGGGGCCTTCTTCAGAGCCTCCTCGATCAGGTGGCCCGGGGCCTTGACGACCATCGTGTCCCGGTCCACCGTCGCGCCGTGGGCCTCCCAGATGTCCAGCGCCTTGTGGGAGGGAAACCGCACCCCCACCGACTCGATGATGTCGAGGGTGGCGGTATGGATGCGCTGGACGTCCTCCGGGCTGAGGATGTTCAGACTGATCCGTGGGTCGCTGATGGATTTGATCTTTCTGGACATCGCTACCTCACTCCGCCCCAACGAGCCGCTTGGCGAGGGCGACCGCGCCGATGGCGTCCTCGCTGTAGCCGTCGGCCCCGATCTCGTCGGCCCAGCCCTGGGTCACGGGGGCACCGCCGACCATCACCTTGACCTTCGGCCGCAGGCCCGCGTCCTCCAGCGCCTCCACCACATCCCGCTGCTTGACCATCGTCGTCGTCAGCAGCGCACTGACTCCAACGATGTCGGCGTTGACCTCCCGAGCCTTCTCGACGAACGCCGTTACCGGCACGTCCACCCCCAGGTCGTACACCTTGAAGCCCGCCGTGGAGAGCATCGTCGCCACCAGCGTCTTGCCGATCTCGTGAATGTCCCCCTCGATGGTGCCGATGACCACCGTGCCCAACATCTCCCGCTCCGTCCCGCGCCGGGCGATCTCCGGCTCCAAGACCGCTACGGCGGCCTTCATCGCTTCGCCGGCCAACACCAGGTCGGGCAGGAACATCTCCCCGGCGGCATACTGATCGCCTACGTAGTTCACGCCGACGACGAACCCCTTGTTGATCGCGTCCAGCGGGTCGATCCCCCGCTCCAGGGCCTCTCTGGCCAGCCGCTCCGCGTCTTCTACCTCGCCGTCGATGATGCTCTGAGCCATCGCCTGGAAGAGATCGTCGGTCATCGTAACCTCCTGTTCTGTGTTGTACGTTCTACGTTCTATGTTCTACGTTCTGTGTTCTACGTTCTATGTTCTGCGTTCTGCTATAGGGATGATAGCACAGTTCGAGGGCAGCGTCAAGTTCTAGAAGCGAAAAGCGACGCTAATGACTTGCTTTGGGTCGAATGGTGTGTTACAATAGGGTTACAGTTTTGAATTTCGAATTTGGGATTGGGGATTGTGGATCGGGGAGGAGGGACCGATGGACGAACTCGACCGGCTGATCCTGGAGATGCTGCAGGAGGACGGGCGGACGCCGTTCACGGAGATCGCCCGGCGGGCGGGGGTGTCGGAGACGACGATCCGCACCCGCTACCGACACCTGACCGAGGAGGGGATCATCCGCACCGTCGGCATCGCCGATCCCTACGCCCTCGGTTTCAACGCCCCGGCCCTCATCCACATCGCCGTCGAGCCGGGGGAGATCGACCGGATCGCCCGGCGGATCGCGGAACTGCCCGAGGTCAGTTACCTGGTGATGACGCTGGGGGCCAGCGACCTGGTCGCCGAGGTCTTCTGCCGCGACCTGCCGCACCTGACGGAGTTCATCACCCGCCACATCCACACCATCCCCGGCGTCCGCTCCACCGAGACGCTGATGATCGCCCGCAGTTACAAACTGAGTTACCGCTGGTCCCCGGTCTGGGAGGCCGAGGAGGAAGTTAAGGAGTTTCACCGCAGAGACGCAGAGAAAAATTTGTAGAAAATCTCTGCGTTCTCTGCGTCTCTGCGGTTCCATAACGATTACAGAAGGAGAGAAGGAAATGACTTCATCGGAGGCCCCCTATCTGGTCACTCCGCTGCCCGGGCCGAAGGGGCGGGCTGTCGTAGAGCGAAGCGACCGGTTCGTCAGTCCCTCCTTGCCCAGGGCCTACCCGCTGGTCGTCGAGCGCGCTCAGGGGGTGTTCGTCGAGGACGTGGACGGCAACCGATTCCTCGACTGTGCGGCCGGGATCGCCGTCTGCTCCACCGGGCACTGTCATCCCCGCGTGGTCGAAGCGATCCAGCGCCAGGCAGAGCGTCTCCTCCACATCTGCGGGGCCGACTTCTACGACACGATGTACATCGATCTGGCCGAGCGGTTGAGCCAACTGGCGCCGATGGGGGGGGCGGCGAAGGTCTTCCTGGGCAACTCCGGCGCGGAGGCGGTGGAAGCCGCGCTGAAACTGGCCCGCCACCACACCGGTAGGCCCTACGTCGTCTCCTTTTTCGGCGCTTTCCACGGCCGGACGATGGGCGCGGTCTCCCTGACCGCCAGCAAGCCGGTCTACCACCGGGGCTTCGGCCCCCTCCTGCCCGGCGTGATCCACGTCCCCTACGCCTACTGCTACCGTTGCCCCTACAACCTCACCTACCCGGAGTGCGACCTGGCCTGCGTCGACGCCATTGAGGACCTGTGGCTGCACAAGAGCGTCCCGCCGGAGGAGGTGGCGGCGATCTTCGTCGAGCCAGTACAAGGGGAGGGCGGGTACATCGTCCCGCCGGAGGGGTGGCTCGCCAAACTGCGTGCCCTGTGCGACAAATACGGCATTCTCTTGGTGACCGACGAGGTGCAGAGCGGCATCGGCCGGACCGGAAAGATGTTCGCCATCGAACATTCGGGAGTGGAGCCGGATATCCTGTGCGCAGCCAAGGCACTGGCCTCGGGGATGCCCCTCTCGGCGATGATCGCCCGGGAGGAGGTGATGACCTGGCCGCCGGGAGCCCACGGCAGCACCTTCGGCGGCAACCCGGTCGCCTGCGCCGCCGCCCAGGCCACGCTGGACGTGATCCTGGAGGAGGGCTTGATGGAGAACGCCGCCCGCGTCGGCGGTCTGCTCCTGGAGCGACTGCGGGAACTGGCAGCGGAGAGCCGCCTCATCGGCGACGTGCGCGGCCTGGGGCTGATGATCGGCGTCGAACTGGTCAAAGACAAGGCAACCAAGGAGCCGGCCAAGAAGGAGGCCGAGGCGGTGGTCCAGGGCTGCTTCCGCAGAGGACTGCTGCTCCTGACCTGCGGTCCCAACAGCATCCGGTTCTCCCCGCCACTGATCTTGACCGAGGCCCAGGCTGAGACCGCTTTCCAGATCTTCGCCGATGCGCTGGCGGAGGTGGAGGGGACCGGGGGGACATAGCGACATCCTGATGCTCGCCAAAGGCCAGCCCCCTGCGACTACGGAGACGGTGTCTCCGTAGTACCTTGCTGAGGCGAATTTGAGAGGCTGCGCCCTCTTAGGCCAGCCGACGGCCTGTCACGAGGTGCTAGGCTGCCGTCTTGGCCTCCCCCTTCGTCACCCCCAGCATACAGAGGATCGCCAGCACGAAGAAGGCCGGCGTCACCAGGAAGATCATATTGTAGTTACGACCGGTGAGGTCGATCACCCAGCCGTTGAGGATCGGCCCGACCACGGCGGCAAGGGTCCCGGCGACGTAATACAAGCCGGTATAGGTACCCAGCACCTCCTCTGAGGGGGAAGTGTCGACCACCATCGGCAGGCTGTTGATGTTGACCAGCGACCAGGCCACACCGCCCAGGGCCAGGAGGGCAACGACGGCCGGGACGACCGGGACGAAGAAGGCGATCACCAAGAGGACGGTGAACGCAGCCAGGCCAATGATGATGGTCCGCTTCCGCCCGATGCGGCTGGCGATGATGCCACTGGGAATGGAGAACGCGATGAAGGTGATGTAGGCCACGCTGAGGATCATACTGGCCGTCGATTCGCTCACCCCCAGCGTCGCCACGCCGTACGAACTGAAGAAAGTCTCGATGGCGTTGTAGCCGACGAACCAGAAGAAGATGGCGAGGATGAGCAACGCCAGGCTGCGCGCGTTCTCCCGGGGGATGTCCTTCAACCCGCGGAAGATCCCCAGCCCCGGCTCCTGCTGCGCCGCCGATTCAACCAGTTCCTTGGGTTCCTTGACCTTCCAGAAGAGGATACCAACGGCGATGAGGGTGATCGCACCGCCGACCCAGAAAGGGAGCGGGCGGTAGATCTTATACAGGATGCCACCCCCGAGGAAGGCCAACACCCCACCCAGGCCCCCCATCAGATTGATCACTCCGTTGGCCTGGGAGCGGAACGGAGAGGGGATCAGGTCGGGCATCAAGGCGATGACCGGCGTACGGAAGACGGCCATCGCCAGCAGCATCACCCCCAAAGAGGCGATGAAGAAGGCAAAGAGACCGGTCAATTGCTCCACCTGTCCGTTCAGTTCGGGCGGGATCAGCATCGGGGCGATGGGGATCAGGGCGAAGGCCAGAACGGCAATGGGCGCGCAGGCGACGATGTAGGGCATCCGCCGTCCGATGCGGGTGTAGGTCCGGTCGCTGATGGCCCCCATAACCGGCTGGATGAAGAAGGCAGCGATGTTGTCCAGGGTCATGATGAAGCCGGTAAGCGTAGCGCTAAGGCCGAAACCGAAGGTCTGCACCGCCAGTTGGGCATCGAAAGCCGGATCGCCGGCCTGGAGGAAGATGGGAACGTAGGTGTTGTACAACGCCCACATCATACTGATCGAGAAGAAACCGAAACCGATGAGGAAAGTCTTCTTGTAGTCCAGCCTATCCATAGCCTGTTCCTCCCGGGTCGCTGGTATCGCCGAGGCACCCTCGCAGAGACTCAGCGTCTGCGTCCTTCTGCGATCTCCGCCGCGGGCAGGGTGAAGATCACGGTCAATCCTCCACCAGGGGTCGGTTCAGCCCAGATACGGCCGGAGTGGGCCTCGACGATGTGCCGAGCGATGGCCAGGCCGAGGCCGCTGCCGCCCGTCGCCCGCCTGCGGGCCGGATCGCCCCGCCAGAATCGATCGAACAGTCGCTCCAGATCCTCCTCCGCCACTCCCGGCCCGTCGTCCACCACCGCTACCGCCACCTCCCGCCCCCGGTCCTCCACCCGCACGCTCACGTGTCCTCCCTCCGGCACGTACCGCACCGCGTTGGACAACAGGTTTCCCATCACCTGAGCCAGTCGGTCCCGGTCGGCCAGGACCAGGGGGAGGGCGGGTGGCGCTTCCAGGTCGAGCGCGATCCCCCGCTCCCGCGCCTGAGGTCGGTGGGCCTCCACCACCTCCTCCAGGAGCGGCCGCAGGTCCAGGGGAGCACGATGGAGCCGGAGTTGCCCCGCGTCGGCCAGGGCCAGGATCCGCAGATCCTCCACCAGCCGGACCAGCGTCCGCACCTGCGCCAGCGCCGCCAGCAGGTTCTCTCGGTTCGCCGGATAGACCCCGTCCACCATCGCCTCTAGCGTCCCCTGGATCACCGTGAGGGGGGTGCGCAGTTCGTGGGCGATGTCGGCGGTCTGATGGCGGCGGGCCTCCTCCGCCCGCTCCAGGCTCTCCGCCATCTGGTTGAACGCTGCGGCCAGTTGGGCCACCTCGTCCCGTCCCCGCACCGGCGCGCGCGCGGAAAGGTCGCCCGCGGCGATGGCCTGGCTGGCGACGGTGAGGCGACGGAGGGGACCGATGATGGACCGGAAGAGCAGCCCGCCGACGAGCAGGGCTGCCCCCATAGCCATCAGCGCGGCGATCCAGAGGGTGGTGCGGACGCGGGAGAGGAACTCGACCTGCGGAGGTTCCAGGAGGACATCGTCCCACATCCCACCGGCAGGCAGGAGGTAACCGACGACCGTTCCGTCCACCTCGATGGGGACACCTTCCCCCAGTTCGGCCGGGGAAACGGCCCCTCCGGCCCGCCCCTCGGGGTCCACCACCACCTGCCCATCCGCGTCGACCAGGCGGAAGGCCATCCAGGGAGATCCCCCACCGCGGCCCCGTCTCCCCATCCCTTGCCCGCCGTGGGGTGGGGAGAAGAGAGCCTCGACACCCTCCCAGGAACCGTGCTCGGCATAGTAGGCGGAAAGGGCCTCCACCTGCGGCGTCAGCATCCCGCCGTGGACGAAGGCATAACGGCGGAACTCGACCTCCGTAGCCCGGCCTGCCAGCACCGCCACGGTCCCGACGGCCACCAGAATGACCGCCAGGAAGGCCAACATCCCCTTCCAGTAGAGGCTACGCATCCCCCGGCTCCGGGTTCAGGCGATAGCCAACGCCGCGGACAGTGAGGATGAAGCGAGGATGGGACGGGTCGGGCTCGATCTTGCGGCGAAGGTTCTTGATGTGGGCATCCACCGTCCGTTCGTAAGACTCGAAGGCCACTCCCTGGACCGCCTCCAGCAGTTCCGCGCGGGTGAAGACGCGGCCCGGCGTGGTCATCAGCGTCGCCAGGATGTCGAACTCGGTGGGCGTCAGGTCGACCGGCCGACCAGCGACCGTCACTGTGTGGGCCTCCTGATCCAGGGTGATGGGGCCGACGCGGAGGACCGGAGGTGGCTTGGTCGCAGCCTGGACACGGCGTAGCACCGCCCGCACCCGGGCGACCAGTTCGCGCGGGCTGAAGGGTTTGGTGACATAATCGTCTGCCCCCAACTCCAGCCCCACGATCCGATCCGTCTCCTCCGCGCGGGCGGTGAGCATGATGATGGGCACGTCCCGCTCCCGCCGGACACGCCGAGTGAACTCCAGACCGTCCACCTTCGGCATCAGAATGTCCAGCACGATCAGGTCCGGCCGTTCCCGCCGCACAGCGGCCAGGGCCTCCTCGCCATCATAGGCGGTCACCACGCGGAAACCCGCCTCCTCCAGATAGGCCCGCACCAGGCGGACGATCTCCGGCTCATCGTCTACGACCAGGATAGTTTGTGAGGCCATCGGATATCCCCTTGGCAGCAGGTTTGGAAAACCACCCCAAGTATAGCCGCAACGTGGAGAAAAGGGAAGAGGTAAGTGCGACGCACCTCTAACGGTGCATCGCACTTTGGGCCTCGGGTTCCTAGGGAGGTTGTCTGGCTATTCTTCCTCGTGCGTCCCCGGCTCCATTCCCTTTAAGATGTCCACCAGATCGCCCGGCTCGTACTCCGTGGCATCGGCCAGGTCCCGGATGCGGGAGGTCGGCTCCGCCTGGATACCGTAAGCCGCCAGGCGAGCGATCCCCTCGTCCACCGGAACCCCTTCCTGGGCACAGATCTCCTCTACGGTGAACCGCCCCCAGCCCACGCTGCTTCCCTCATCATCGTGCTCTTCTTCCACGACCACCGTCGTGGATGGGAGAGCCGAACTCTGGTCCCACGATCCCTTCAGACTCTCCCCCCAGTCCATCACCGTGCTGAAGGGGGGAACAGACGCCGCAGATCCCCCCACGACGAGGATGGTCAGAAGAAGCGCGACGACCAACTCGGCTCGCAGTCGATACGCCCGCCGAGCCCGGTCCCGCAGGTAGTTGAGCAGCACTTTCCAGTTCAGGACCAGGTGGTACAGGCCGAAGACGGTCGTCAGGTAACCGAAGAGGGTGTGGATTGCCTCCCACTGCTCCTTGTCCAGCCCCAGCAGGCTCCAGTCCAACGTGCGGGCCGCGCGGCCCGACGGGGCGACGAAGAGCGCCACGCCGGAGATCAGCAGGACGATGGACGCAAACAGGAGATAGAATGAGACCAGACTGTGCCAGTTCCACGGGCGACCGGTTCGCTTCTCCATCGCTCACCTCCTCCGTCACCACCGCCCCCCGCGCCCCCGACCGGCCCACAGCGGTCGGCCGGCCCCGTCGCGTAAGGCAAGGTTCTGCCCGGTGGTCAGGTTTTCGATCTGGGTCGCTTCCAGGCCATCGTGCTCGAGGAAGCCGGTCACGGCAACCTGGTCGCCCACGTCCAAAGCCATCCCCTGGGCGGCCCAGTACCATTCTGGGCCCAGGTGGACCACGACCTCTTCACCCTCCTCCGTGTGAAGCACCAGGTCGGGCTCCAACGCGACCACGGTGCCGGTGACCGTCGTCCAGGTCTCGACGGGATGCTCCTCCCCTCCGCGGTCGACCTCGGAGCCGTGGCCGTGCCCCCATTGTCCTCTGCCGACGTTTCCCCAGTCACACTCGTGGTCGTATCGGGAATGGCCCGGACCGTGAGCAGTGTGGAAAACGGGGGTATCTGATGGCCTTAGCAGGATGTAGGCCGATCCACCTATCAGTGCTAGCGTCAGCAACATCACAAGACCGATCCCAGCGATCTTCGCCATCATCTCTCACCTCACCAGCCGAGGAAGAGGCGCATCAGCGGGAGCAGGAAGGTCGCTGCCAGGCACCCGCCAACCACCAGCAATGGGAACAGTAACCATCCCCATCCCCAGCGCATCCCCCATCCGAACCGTGGCCACACTGGCCGATGGAGGGGGCGAAAACTAGGGCGAAACATTGGTCGTCTTCCTCTACCGCGCATCTTACTACCTCCTTATCGAACTATGAGATCGGGCATACTTCCTGATCCCTGTGCCGGGACGGCCGTAGCAGCCGCTTGGTCATACAGACGATCCAGTCCCAGTGGAGCAGGAAATGGGCCACGCCCCCGGCGACCAGCACCAGGCTCACCCAGATGTGAAGGTCGCTCCACGTCCAGCGGCTGATGCCCAGGACCGTCGTCTGGAACGCCGGGTTGCGCCCGCCCTGATATCCTCCCGACCCAGCCAGCCAGAGCACCACGCCCGTGGCCGTCGAGAGGGCGAAGGCCAACCCGATCACCCAGTCGAGCCAGTAATTCAACCTCGCTTTGTTCATTTTCGCTTTCTCCTGACCGGTTTTTCTTCGTCTCTCGGTCTGGAGGATAGCAGGGTCGTGTGAAGAGTTGATGAAGGGAAGATGAAGGGAGGATGGAAGTAGGGAGGCAAGGAAGCTAAGGGAAAAAAGAAGGCCCGGGGAAATCCTCCGGGCCTCAGGAGGTATTCGAGGGGTGAGGGTGTGTTCTCACCTCGAAGCTAGCGAGAGCACCACGAGGGTGACGACGGCCCCCACTATGCCGCCAGCGACCACCTGCGTCCAGGTATGCCGTCGCCGATGCACCCGCGCCCAGCCGACTAGCGGGACTGCCAAGAAGGTCAGCGTCCAGGCCGGACCGAAGAACCAGGTGAGCGCGGCGGCGAAGCCTCCAACCCCGCCGGTGTGCAGGCTGATCTTCCAGAAGGTGGAGATGGTGAGCATCGTGACCCCCATCCCCACGTAGACCAGGAGCAGCGCAGCGAGGGAGGGCGGCCCTCCCAGTGTCCGCAGGAGCCAGTACCCGATCCCGTTCCCGATCAGGTTGACGGCGATGAAGGGCACCCGCTCTCGACGGTGGGGCATCTCAAAGCCGCTGACCCAGCCGAACCGCTTGCCCAGGGTCAGGTAGGTCAGGGGCACGCCGTCGGCGAAGAGCAACGCCAGCGCGGCCCATCCCAGGGCGGGCAGGAACGCGCCGGTCTCAGCCCAGGCCACGCCGATGAAGACGGGCACGGCCAGCACCGAACTGTCGAACAGGATCGAGAGCCAGCGAGCCAGGGTGTCCATCTCTCCCTCCCCACAAGGACTTAGAGAACGGGGCGATTATACAACAAAGAGGCCTTTTGCCAAACCTCGGTATGCCTTTGTTTTCTGTCAGGGCTTACGTGGTTCCCAACCCGAAGGTGAGCGGCACTTCAGCGACGGACGCTGGGACGCCTAGGCCGGGAGGCTCCATACGTCAGAGAGCGGACCTGAGAAGGAGTTGAAGTGCCGATCACCTAACTGCGGCATCCCTGCTGCTAAAGAAAAGCGGGGACGGCGTTAACGAGCCGTCCCCGCTTTGGCGGACCCGAAGGTCCTTTACTGATGGGGGAAGAACCGGGAGGGGAAGCCTGCGCCAGGGCGCATCCCACGGCCAGTGGGCCGTCCGTGGCCGTTCCACCCTTCGGTGCCACCGAAGGGTGTCCACGGCTCGCTCAGGCGCTCGGCAAGATGTTCGCTCATCTCCTCCAGCATCTCATCCGCCTGCTCCTGGGTCAGTCGACCCTCGGAGACTGCCTCCTCCAGCATCTCCTCGCGCTCGGCGACGAAGGCGTCCACGATAGCCTGGGGGTCCACCCCCTGTGCCTCAGCGATCTGGGCGAAGGTTTGACCGCTCTCCAGGGCGGCGATGACCTCGTCCTCGCTCAGCCCGGTGGCCTGGGCGGTGGCCTCCACGAGGGAAACGCCTCGCATTCCCCACCGCAGCCCACCGCGCATCCACCCGCCGACGCCCTCCCCACTCGCCCAGTAGGGGCATTCCACCTCTTGCGGAACATCGACCGGCGGGCGTGGCCCGTAGGCGTAGACGGTGCCCACACCTGCGGCCAACAGGACGGACAGCAGACCAACTGTCCCCAGCACTGCATACAACATCTTTCGCTTCCGCATTCTATCCACCTCCTTGCTTGAACTTGTGGCCCCACTTTACCCCCCGAATGTGAAGATTCGGTGAAGACCGGATGCACGTTCTGTGCATCTTCTGGTCGGATCGCAAGGAGGCCTCGGGGAACGGGGATAAACAAAGAGGAACAGAGGGCTCGGCCCTCTGTTCCTCGTTTTGGATTGCGGTCTGGTCCCCAGCGGGGCGCTCCAGGCGGCGCGCTACATCACCTTGACCGGCGAACCGCAGTAGGGGCAGGAAGCGGTCGTGGCATCGTGCCACTCCACCTCATCCGGCAGCAGCGGAGCACCGCACGCTTCACATTTGGGTGGCAGTTGTCCTCGCCGTTTCCCCCGGGCAGCAGCCAACCGAGCGGCCACCTCCCCACGGCTGGTCCCTGCCGCCTCCAGGGCTGCATCCAGGCGGCTTTCCAGTTCCGCCGCCTCGGCCTCGTAGCCCTTCCGTCGCAACGCTTCGATCACCCGTCCGACGGCTGGCGCGATCCGTCCGGGCCGTCCCAGGTGCGCGGCGATCTCCACGGCCCGTCCCGCGTCCTCGACGGCCTTCTGCGGGTTATCCCCCAGCGCCTCGGCGTGGGCGGCCTCGGCGAACGCGACCGCCGCCCGCAGGGGCATAGCGCGCCGCTCCGCCTCTTCCCCCAGCCGGTGGAAGATCGCCGCTGCCTCCGCAGCGTCTCCCCGTGCCAGCGCCTCGTGGGCCCGCCGCAGGGCCCTTCGGACCCGAGGGGCCACAGGGGGGAGGGGAGGTCGGCCCGGGGGACGGAAGCGGAACGGACGGAAAGGACGTCTACGGAACATCGTCTTCTCCTTCCTCTGGTGGTTCCGTCGCCGCTGGCGTCTCGTCCGGGGACGGAGCGACAGCCGTCCCGGACACCAGCGCGCGGGCGAAGACCAGGAAGCCGGTGTGGGCCACCATCTGGTCCGTCGGCCGCAACCGCTCAGCCACCGGCTTGTAGGGACGCAACAGGATCTCTTCGACCTCGATGTGGCCGAAGGAGGCCCGTTCCAACGCGACCAGCAGCCGGGAGACCTGATTGGCCGTGGGCAGGATCGAGCCGAAGAATCCGCCGTTGGCGAGGGCGGTATGGGCCTGATGGAGGTAATCCCACGGATTGGGAAGGTCCAGGAAAAGGGCGTCGACGTCCCTCTCGTCGAATCCCTCCGCGACGTCCCGCAGTTTGAATTCGACCACGTCTTCCAGGCCCACGCTGCGCAGGTTCTTGCGGGCCAGCCGTTGCATATCGGGGCGGACGTCGTAGGAATAGACCCGCCCATCGGGGCGCACGGCGTGGGCTAGGACGATCGTCAGGGCCCCGCTGCCGGTTCCGGCCTCGATGACCCGCGTTCCGGGGCCGATGCTCATTTTCAGCAGGATGTATCCCGCATCCTTGGAGTAGACAATCTGGGAGATCCGCCGCAGATGGAGGATCCGGTCGTTGAGGGAAGGGCGCAGCAGGAGAAAGGGGAACCCCATATGGGTAAGCACCCGGCTTCCCCACGGCAGCCCGATCAGGTCGTCGTGGCGAACGACGCCCTTATGGGTCTGAAGGGTCTCCCCAGGCTCCAGCCGAACCAGCCGTCGCTTCCGGTCCCGGCCGACGAGTAAGGCGATGTCGCCTGGACGGGCACGTCTTGGTTCCGACAAGGTGATCTTTCCCCGCAGACCTACTCGACGATCCAGGTGTAGGAGGTGGTGATCTCCACTTCCCACTTGGTATCGATCTCGTTGTCGTCGCAGTCCGTCGCCATCAGGTCGTAGGTGCCGGGATCGACCTCAAAGGTCCGCTGCTGGCCCGGATCGATGATCTCCGTATCGCCCAGCCAGTCGTCGCCCCAGGTGTCCTCGCTGGATGGGGAGATGTAGACGAAGCAGATGGATTGGCCGCTGTTGTTCACCATCGTGATGGTCGCTTTCCCTCCCCCGCCGGACGGGCCGGAGGGGCCGGAGGGACCGGAGGGGATGAGCGGGCAGAAACTGCAGGCCATCCCCGCAAGCGCTAACAGGACCAATGCGATCAGGTACACTTTTTTGCTCATCGTTTCCTCCTTTTCATATTCATATTTGTTCTGCGTCCTGCCCCTCGTTCCTTTTCTTCTGCGACTCGGGCTCCTCTCGACCGCCGAGGGCCGTCCCGATCCTGGAGACGAGCCATCCGCCGCCGACGCCCAGGAGGAGCAGAGCACCCACCCCCGTCAACTGGGCGAGCGCCTGCCCCGGCCCGTCCCCCAACATCCCGGGAGCGGCCAGGAAACCGGTCACGCCCTGCCCGGCGATCTGGCGGTACGTCTCAGAACCGACGCCGTTCCATCCCTGTCCGGCCAGGCCGTCGGCGAAGAGGGCGACGGAGAGAAGGCCCCAGAGCCCGCTCAGGAGCCCGATGGGGACAGCGGCGACGCTGTCGTCCAGGCGCAGCAGCCGCTCGATGAGGTAAACCCCCGGCGGCAGAAGCAGCCCGGCGACGGCCCCCACCGTCAGGGCAGCCCAAGGGGGGAGGAAGGGAGCACCCGCTGCGATGGCGACCAGCCCGGAGGCAGCCCCCCGCGCCACCATCAACGGGTCGCTCCGCCCCAGGGCCAGCCAGCAGTACAGTGAGGAGGCCAGAGTAGCCCCGGCGACCCCCATCAGCCCATTCACCACCGTCCGGGCGGGGAGGAGGCGGGCATCGGCAACGTGAAAAGGAGTACCCAGCGACCAACCGATCCACCCCGTCGTCGCCAGGAGCACGCCCAGGTTGGCCAGAAGGGGGAAGTGAGCGGGCGGCATCTCGGCCGGCCCCTCCTGCGGCTCCCTTCGGCCCACGGCGAGCAGCCCTCCCAGAGAGAGCGCACCCCCCAGGAGGAAGACCACGCCACTCCCGGCGTAGTCCACGAACCCGTGTCCCCACCCCATCGTCCGGCCCAAAGTGGCTAGCCATCCGCCCCCCCACGCCCAGCAGGCAGCCAGTGGGAAGATCAGCAGCGAGGTGAGCAAACCGAGCAGGGCGGCCACCCTGCCTCCGCCTCGCCTGCTCAGACTCAACGTGGGTAGGAGGACGGCGACTGCGATCATCGGCAGGTAGGTCGTGAAGAGGAGGAGCGCCTGAGGCGTGGCAGCGTCCCCAAGCAGCAGGAAACCATCCAACCCGAGGAACCCCCAATACAGCCCGGCTTCCACGCGGTAGCCCACCAACGCATCCAGCCCAGCCAACCCCGGCAGATCCGACACCACGCCCGCCCCACCCAGGTGGAAAGCGAACCCCGTAGCGAAGTATCCCAGCGTGGCCAGAGCGAGCGCCACCAACCCCTGCACGGCGGCCCGTCGGCTGCGGCCCGGCTCCAACCCGCCCCACGCGAGGAGGAAGAAACCGATGGGGATCAAATAGCCCAGAAACAACGGAAGCCACGCGTCAGTAGTCATACCTTCCCCCGTTCGTCCGGGAATCGAGTTCTTATCTTACCAGAAGCCTGAATTTTCGCAAAGCGACGCTGTAACGGCCCACTCGGTTTGACTTTCGTCGTATTCTCCCCACATCGCGTGCGTAATGCGGAGGCGGGAGGCGGTTCGCCGTTTGACACTCGCCTAGAAACACATATAATAACATCAGAACTCGTTGTGGGATCCGATCTCTGGAGAAGAAGGGAGGTGAGGCTCGGGCAGTGCGTCAAAGGTTTGCGGAGAGGCTACACAGCGAAGGCGCATCGTCTTTCCAAGAAGGATAGAAAAGTTAAGGAGGAGAGCCCATGAAACGGCTATCGGTTATCCTGACATTGCTGGTCATCGTCGTTCTGCTGATCGCAGCCTGCGGCCCTAAGCCGACCCCGGAGCCCGAGGACAAACTGGCCGAGGTCCTTGCCAGAGGGGTTCTGATCATCTCCACCGACCCGGCCTACCCTCCCCAGTCCGAACTGGTCGAGGGCGCTGAACGCCCGGCAGACACCAAGTGCACCTCCGACCAGCACACCGCATCCGAGTTCCGAGGCTTCGACATCGAGGTTGCCAAAGAGATTGCCCGGCGGCTGGGCGTGGAACCCTGCTTCGTCACCCCGAACTGGGACCTGATCGTCGCCGGCGGCTGGTCCGACCGGTGGGACATCAGCATCGGCTCGATGACCATCACCCCGAATCGGATGGAGAAGTTGTACTTCTCCCAGCCGTACTACACGACTCCTGCGGCCTTCTTCGTCCATCAGGACAACACTACATTCACCCAGCCCTCCGACCTCTCCGGCAAGCGGATCGGGTTCGGCGTAGGGACCACCTACGAGTACTATCTGGAAGGGACGCTGGAGATCCCCGGTGAGGAGATCGAGTTCGTGGTCCAGGACCCGGTGATCAAGCCCTACGACACCGACCTGTTCGCGCTGGAGGACCTGGCACTGGGCGACGGGGTGCGGCTGGACGCGGTGCTGACCGCTCAGCCGACGGGAGCGGGCGCTATCGCCGACGGCATGCCCATCAAGCAGTTGGGCGACCCGGTCTTCTTCGAGTACCTGGCGGCAGCCGTGGACAAGGCGGCGGGCAAGGACCCCATCCCGTTGATCCAGCGGGTCAGCGAGATCATCAACGAAATGCACCAGGACGGAACGCTGCTCCAGTTGAGTCAGGAGTACTACGGGCTGGACCTGACCTCCGCCGCGGCCGAGTTCGACCTGGACGCGCTGGGCCAGTTCAACCAGTAGCGCGGCTTTCCGACGCGGGGCAGGGCCGCGCGGCCCTGCCCCGCTCAACCGCTTCCGTGGCTTGCAGAGGAGGAGTTCATGGTCGAAGAACAGGAGACCATCCAGCAATCCGCCCCGTCCCCCGATCCGGACCTGGAGGTTGGGCTGGCCCTCGTCCGCCGTGCCAAACGGCAGCGCCTCATCGAGACGATCAAGATCGGCATCGTCTGGGTCTTCCTGGTCGCCCTGCTCACCCTCGGCCTTCTCCAACTTCGGTTCGATCCCGGCTACGTCTTTCAGCACTTCGGATTCGTCCTTGAAGGCGTCCTCACGACCATCGGGGTCTCCCTGGCCTCCATCGCCATCGCTTCGGTGCTCGCCCTTTTCGGCGCGCTAGGCCGTCTCTCCCGCAACCCCATCGCCCAGGGGATCTCCGGCTTCTACGTCTCGGTGATCCGGGGCACCCCGCTGCTCATTCAGATCTACTTCATCTACCTGGGGCTCCCCCAGATCGGACAGCAGTTGATCCAGATGGGGCATCCGAAACTGGGGGAACTGTTCACCCTGAGCGAGATCCAATCCGGCATCCTGGCGCTGAGCCTCAACTACGGGGCATATATGACCGAGGTTTTCCGGGCCGGTCTTCAGTCCGTAGGACACGGGCAGCGAGAGGCTGCCGCCGCGCTGGGGATGAATCGGGCCCAGATGCTGCGCCGTATCATCCTTCCCCAGGCAATTCGCGTCATCATCCCTGCGATCGGTAACCAGTTCATCGCAATGCAGAAAGACTCGGCCCTGGTCTCGGTGATGGGAGTGTGGGAGATCACCTTCCGGGCCAACCGGTTCGCCCGGAAGGACAGCAAGTTCATCGAAATGTTTCTTGTTGCAGCCACCCTCTACTGGATCCTGACGATCATCTCCTCCTGGCTGCAAAGCCGCCTGGAACGACGAATGGCACGGGCCTATGAACGATAAACCGATCGTCCGCGTACACAACCTGCATAAGTGGTTCGGCCTCCTCCACGTCCTTCGGGGGATCTCCCTCGAAGTGAAGCCCAGCGAGGTAGTGGTGATCATCGGGCGCAGCGGCTCCGGTAAGTCCACCCTCCTCCGCTGCATCAACCTGCTCGAGGAGCCGACCAGCGGCCACATCGAGATCGACGGGATCGTGGTGGAGGCAGCCGAGGGGACCATCCTGCCCGAATGCCGCGGCCGGATGCGAGAGTTGCGGTTGAAGACCGGGATGGTGTTCCAGGAGTTCAACCTCTTCCCTCATATGACCGTCCTGGAGAACGTCATCGAAGCCCCCGTGCTGGTGAAGGGAATCCCTCGGGAACAGGCCATCGCCAAGGCCGAAGAACTGCTGGCGAAGGTGGGCCTGCTGGACAAACGGGACGAGCACCCGATCCGCCTCTCCGGCGGGCAACGACAGCGGGTGGCCATCGCCCGCGCGCTGGCGATGGAGCCTAAAGTGATGCTCTTCGACGAGCCGACCTCCGCGCTGGACCCGGAACTGATCGGCGAGGTGCTGGCGGTGATGAAGGAACTGGCCCAGGAGGGGATGACGATGATCATCGTCTCCCACGAGATGGGGTTCGCCCACGAGGTGGCCGACCGGGTCATCTTTATGGAAGGGGGCGTGGTCGTCGAGGAAGGCCCACCCGACCAGATCTTCACCGACCCTCAGGACCCGCGAACGCGCCAGTTCCTGAGGCGAATCATCGAAAGCGGTCGAACGATCTGACCGCCCGACCCGATCCACTTGTCGCCCTGGAACCTCGATGCGGGTGTACGTGAAACTGCTGGCAACCTACCAGAAGTACCTCCCGCCTGAAGCGGAAGGCTCGACCTACCCCCTAGAGGTCGAGCCGGGAACGACCGTGGAGGAACTCGTGGCAACGCTTCCGATCCCCGGACGGGACGCCAGCGTGGTCCTGGTAAACGGCCGGGGCCCCCAGCCCGACCAAACCCTCCGAGAAGACGACGTGGTCTGCCTGTTCCCCGCCATCGCCGGTGGGTGAGACGAGGAGCAGGAAACAGGAAGGGACAGGTGCAACAGGCGACAAGCAACGAACGAACGAGCAACCAGTCCGCGCAGGAGGTGATCGAGTATGTACGGCTGGCACAGCAAGATCCTCCGGGTCAACCTCTCGACCGGCGACATCGCCGTTGAGGAAGTGGACCCCCAGATGGCAAAGGACTTCATCGGCGGCCGCGGGTGGGCCATCCGGTACCTCTACGACGAGGTCGATCCACAAGTCGACCCTCTTTCACCGGAGAACAAATTGATCTTCGGCACCGGCCCGCTGACGGCCACCCCCGCCCCCACCGGGAACCGCTATATGGTGGTGACCAAATCCCCGCTGACCGGTGCCCTCTCCTGCTCCAACTCCGGTGGCTTCTTCCCCACGGAGATGAAGCGGACCGGGTTCGATCTGTTCATCTTCGAGGGGAAAGCGGAGCGACCGGTGTACCTGTGGGTGCACGACGGGGAGGCGGAACTCCGATCGGCGGAGCATCTCTGGGGCAAAGACGTGTTCGAGACGGAGGACGCCCTTCGCGCCGAGACGGACCGGCGGGCACGGGTGGCCTGCATCGGGCCGGCAGGGGAGCGACTGGTCCGCATCGCCGCCATCATGAACGAAAAGCACCGGGCCGCCGCTCGCTCCGGCGTGGGCGCGGTGATGGGGTCCAAGAACCTCAAAGCGGTGGTGGTGCGGGGCACCCAGGCCCCGACCCTGGCCCACCCCGAGGAAATGAGGGCTCTCTGCCGGGAGGTGACCGAGGAGGTGAAAAAGGCGGTGGAAGCCGGATCGGCCCTGCGGGTGTACGGCACCGCCTACGTGCCGCCGGTTACCAACGAAGTCGGTATCCTCCCCACCCGCAACTTCCAGACCGGGGTCTTCGCCCACGCGGAGGACATCTCCGGCCACGTCCTGCGGGAGAAGTACCTCATCCGTCCCAAGGCCTGCTACGGGTGCCCCATCGCCTGCGGGCGGCTGACCAAGATCGACGAGCCGCCCTACGTGGGAGAAGGCGAAGGGCCGGAATACGAGACCATCGCCTCCCTCGGCAGCGCGTGCGGGGTCGGCAACCTGGCGGCGATCACTTACGCCAACTACCTATGCAACCGATTGGGGCTGGATACGATCTCCACCGGCGTCACCATCGCCTGCGCGATGGAACTGTTCGAGCGGGGCATCCTCCCCGAAAGCGATGTCGGGATGGAACTCCGCTTCGGCGACGCCGACGCGATGATCGAGATGGTCCGCCGGGCCGGGATGCGCGAAGGATTCGGCGACCTGATCGCCGAGGGGAGTTACCGGCTGGCCTCTCACTACGGCCATCCCGAATACGCCATCGTCGCCAAGAAGCAGGAGTTCCCCGGCTACGACCCCCGGGGAGCCCAGGGGATGGGGCTCCTGTACGCCACCTCCAACATCGGCGCTTCCCATATGGCGGGGGACACCGCCTATATGGAAGTCTTCGGCGTGCCCAAGCGGCTCGATCCCCTCTCCGTTGACGACAAGCCGGCCTACGTGAAGTACTTCGAGGACATCTTCGCCATCATCGACGCGGCCGGGCTCTGCGTCTTCCTCAGCGTCCGCCACCTGTTCGAGCCCACCTACCAACTGGAGCCGGTCCG
>DROW01000195.1 GCA_011388675.1 Chloroflexota bacterium
AAAGGACTTTGGGGCGGTTGACCAGCGCGCGGGCCAGGGCTACCCGCTGCTGCTGCCCGCCGGAGAGTTGGTCGGGCTTGCGGTTCTCCATCCCCGGCAGCCGGACCATCTCCAGCGCCTCCCGCACCCGCTGCCGGATCTCGCTCTTGGGGACCTTGCGCATCTCAAGGCCGAAAGCGACGTTCTCGTAGACGGTCATATGGGGAAAGAGGGCGTAGTTCTGGAAGACGGTGTTGACCGGGCGGCGGTAAGGGGGCGTCTCGCCCTGGAGTTGCCCACCGATGTACACCTCCCCCTCGGTGGGCAGTTCGAAGCCGGCGATCAGCCGCAGGGTCGTCGTCTTCCCGCACCCCGAGGGGCCGAGAAGGGAGAAGAACTCTCCATCCCGGATGGAAAGCGTAACGTGATCCACCGCCACCACCGGACCGAAATGCTTGCTGACGTTGCGCAGTTCGATCGCGTATTCCGCCATCCCGCCTCCCGCACACGTTCTCACTTCGCCGCTTCGCCCAGCAGCGTGGCCTCTTCCTCAAGGGACATGCCCCAGCGGTAGGACATCTTGTAGGTGCGAAGGATGTAAAAGGTCTCCGTCCGTTGTACCCCCTCCACCTGGAGCAGCTTGTCGCTCAGGAAGTGAGCCAGATGGTCCGTGTCCTCGCACAGGACTTCGACCAGGAGGTCGAATGTGCCGGAGGTCATCACCAGGTAGGAGACCTCTTCGAAGGTGGCGATCCTGCGGGCGGCGGCCTCCAGGTGGGCTGGCTGGATCACGACGCCGACGATCGCCGTGGCCCGCAGGCCCAAGAGGTGGGGGTCCACCACGCCGACGACCTGAAGGATGCCCTCCTTCCGCAGACGAGCGACCCGATTCCGCACCGTTGCCTCGGAGACCCCTACTTTCTTCGCGATGGCGGTGAAAGGCATCCGCCCATCGTATTGAAGGTAGGCAATGATGGCCCGATCGATCTGGTCCATTTTCCCCTCCCCCCCGCAAACCCACGTTTCTATTGTATCGAAATTCGCAGAAAAGTCAACAGTTGTCACGCAATTCGCATTAGATCACGCTATAATTGCGAAATTCGTAATTTCCCTGCGAGAAAGGAACCGCCGAGACGCAGAGGTTACAGGCGGTCTTCAGGGATTCGCTCTGCGTCCTCTGCGCCTCTGCGGCAGGGGGACTTCAAATGTGGATCGCCTGATCAAAGACCGCGTGGGCTGCCTCGGCCAGCACCTCGCTCAGCGTGGGATGTGCGTGGACGGAGCGGGCGATCGTCTCCAGCGGCAGTTCCGCGTTGCGGGCCAGCACCAACTCCGGCAGCAGTTCCGTCACCTCCGGGCCGACCAGGTGGGCACCCAGGAGCCGACCGGTGGCCCCGTCGACGATCAGTTTGACGAACCCTCCACGCTCTCCCAGGGTCAGGGCTTTCCCATTGGCGAGGAAGGGGAAACGGCCCACCCGCACGTCGTACCCCCTCTGTCGGGCCTGTGCTTCCGTGAGGCCGAAACTGGCTACCTGCGGATGGCAGTAGGTGCAGCGGGGCATCGCGCCGTAGTCGAGCGGACGGGGGGACCGGCCAGCGATGTCCTCTGCGGCGACGATCCCCTGGGCGGAGGCGACGTGGGCCAGCGGCAACTTCCCCGTCACGTCGCCGATGGCCCAGATGCCGGAGACGGAGGTCCGCATCCGCTCGTCCACCACTACCCACCCCCGATCCGTCTCCACCCCGATCTCCTCCAGCCCCAGCCCCTCGCTGTTGGGCCGGATACCAATGGCGATCAGGGCCCGCTCCGCCTCCAGGGTCTCCTGCTCCCCGTTCGCCTTCTGCACCCGGACCTGCACTCCATCGGCCGCGGTCTCCACGCCCTCCACGCGGGTGGAGGTCAGTACCCGCACCTTCCGGCGGCGGAAGGCCTTCTCGACCTCCTGCGCGACCTCTTCGTCTTCCAGAGGAAGGATGTGGTCCATCATCTCGACCAGCGTGACCTCCGCCCCGTAGGTCCGCCAGATGTGGGCGAACTCTACCCCGATGGCCCCTGCGCCGACGATGATCACCGAGCGTGGCAGGTCTCGCATCGCCAGTGCATTTCGGGCGACCATCACCCGCTCCCCGTCCACCTCCACGCCGGGAATCGTCCGCGCCCGGCCGCCGGTGGCGAGGATGACCGCGTCGGCTTCCAGCGTGGTGATTCCTCCGTCGTTCAGGGCCACGGACACCCGATTGGGGCCGGCCAGCCGCCCCGTCCCTTCCACGACGCGGACGGAGTTCTTCTTCATCAGCGCAGCCACGCCCTTCACCAGACG
>DROW01000196.1 GCA_011388675.1 Chloroflexota bacterium
CCCCGTTGTCCGTCCTGCAAAGTTTGGGCTACACCGGCCCGAAAACCATCGCTTCCTTCCCACCCCTCATCTTGGACACGATCAGCACCGACCTCCTCCTCGCTTGCGACCCAGAGGGGGGTAACGATCTGTTGGCCCATTACACAGCGTTTTTCAACATAACTGGACTCTGGCAAAATGGAGTCCGCTATGCTGGACCTAACGCACTGCGAGGAGGGGCAATCTCAGGCGCTGGGAAGCGTATACGGCTCCGCCCGCCCCATCTCCGGGTTGGACGGGCGGGCCTTATGCACGATGGATGGAGGAGTAGGTATGGGCGGCCCGACGCGGAACGTGCCGGGCCGCCCAGGTGCCCCTGGCGCGACTCGAACGCGCGACCTTGAACTTAGGAGGTTCCTGCTCTATCCAACTGAGCTACAGGGGCATCCGCCGGAGATTATAGCACAAAGGGCCAGGAGGGACAAGACTTTTTCTCCCCAGTTCTGGCTTGGCGAATCCGGCATTCGGGGGTACAATTTTGTTCCATTTCGTCCGTATGGAGGCAAAATGATCGTCAGCCTGGTACTCACCCTCCGCCCGATGCGCCCCGCTGTTTTGCCTGCCCACCTCGGACGCGCCAGCCACGCAGCGTTCCTCCGGCTGGTCTCCGATGCCGATCCGGCCCTGGCCGAGCGACTTCACGCCCCGGACGTGCGTCGTCCGTTCACCTGCTCCACGCTGATGGGGGGGCGGCGGCGGGAGAGGAGCCTGGAAGTGGAGCCAGGAGCCCCCCTTTTCCTCCGCTACACCGGCCTAGAGGAAACGGTCTCCGCGCTGCTGGTGCGGTGGGCGGAGAGGCCGCCATCCCGCCTGGAGTTGGAGGGGGCGGAACTGATCGTCGAGGCGGCCACTATCGACCCGGCGGCACATCCCTGGGCGGGCCAGGATACCTACGAGGGCTTAGCGTCCCGCCATCTACTTCCCTCGGGCTCGCCGTCCGCTCGAATGGAGTTGGAATTCGCCTCGCCCACCACCTTCCGCTCCGGCGGGCGGGCCCTCCCCGTGCCGTTGCCCGACCTCGTCTTCGGCAGTTTGGTGGAGAAATGGAACGCCTTTTCGCCGGTCGCCATCTCTGAGGAGGTGCGGCGGTTCGCCGAGGAATGTCTTGCCATCAGCCGGTACCGGCTCGCTACACGGGCCGTCCCCGGCAAAGGGGAGTCCGTACTCATCGGGTTCGTCGGCTGGTGCCGGTACGTGGCCCTCAACCGGGATCGGTACTGGCTGAGCCTGCTCCAGTTGCTGACCGACTACGCCTTCTACGCCGGCGTAGGCTACCAGACGACGGTGGGGCTGGGGCAGGTGAGGAGGAGAGAAAGACACGCTATAGCGGGGGAAAAAGGGGAAATGACAGAGGAACGACAGTCCCCATAGGAGGAAGAGCGGATCTGGCGCGGACGACGACGGCTCCTGCCATCTGAGGTTGCAGGACCGCGACCCAAGGCGCGTCGCAGGCCCGTACCAGGGCAACCCAGAGCCAGAGGGGAAGCCTGCCGCTAACTATGACGCCAGTGGGAGGAAGATGAGGGATGCCAAGCGCATCAGCCTCGCGGATATCCAGGTAGGCATCGGGCAGTCCGATCTCAATGAGATGAGCACCCAGGTTGGGGAGAGGCCGCACGGTCCACGTGACGGAACTGTCGGGGGGCAAAGAGCCTTCGCGTAAGGTGGGCGATTCTACCCAACCGATCCGGGCATCAAAGAGATAAAAGGGTGCCGGGATCACGTGGGCAGCGATGGCAGCGTAGAGCCAGTTCGGCCCGCGTCCATATACTGCCAGGGGCTGGTGAGCCGGGAGGTAAGCCAGCACCTTCGGCACATCGCTAGGTTGCCACCGGTAGGGGGCCTTCCCCATCTGCTGGGCTAGTCGGTCCAGATCTACCACCAGTTCGACGGGGGCTTTCTCCAAATGGCGACGTCGGAGATCAACGGAGGCGTCCGAAAACAGAGTGGTCAACCGTTCGACAAGAGCCTCAAAAGCCGGTCCCTCTGCCATACGGCCTCGTTCCAAACCCGCCAGTGTCCCAACTAGCACAGGTTCCTCCCGCTCCAATTTGTTCTCCCCATGTAGATCGGAACGCAAATCCGCCAAGAGCACTAACCCGTGGCGCGCAAAACGATCCGCCCACTCCCGGCGGCTCTCCTCATCGGGAGTAAGAAGGACACCGTGAGTACATTCGTCGAGGAGGGTCTCCTGCTCCGGCGTAGGCCATCCTCCCATATCCACTAACAGAGGAAGGTGTCGGCGGGCAATATCACGGCGAAGGAGGGGGAGCCAAGCCTCGCTGCGCGCCCCTTTGACCCGCAGGTGACGCACTAACTCCCGAGGGCCTTCGTGGAACCAATCCCCCTCGCCGTCCATCGGAGCGGCTCGTAAAAGGTAATGTGAAATGAATCGTTGCCGCAAAGCACGACTGAGACTGTAGGACAGAACTGATTTGCCACTATGGGGCGGCCCACCGATAGCGACCGCAGGAAGAAGGCTGAATAGAACTTGCTCTTTTGGTGAAATCATCATATACTCCAAATATGGTGGGTCAATGCTCTCCGCCAGAGGAGCGCGTTATAGCCATCATCACGATGGGCGGGCAGGCCCAGGTCGTTACCTTCGCGCTGGATGCTCTGCTGGCGGAGGGAGAACCCATCTCAGACGTGCTGGTGCTTCACCTTTCCCCCAGCGACCCTCGAGTACAGCGGGCGCTTTCCCAACTGAGCAGGGAATTTGCCGGCGGTCAATATCATGGGCATCCCATTTTCTTCCGCCGTTTGCTTATTCGGGCAGGAGACAAGCCTCTGACGGACATCCGCACCGGACGCGATGCGGAGGTGGTTTGGACGGTAGCACGGGATCTGCTCGCGGAATTGAAAGCGACCGGGCATCGGCTTCATCTCTGCATCGCTGGTGGCCCCCGTCTTCTGGCATTGACCCTTACCACCGCAGCGATGTTGCATTGTGATCATCAAGATCGTCTGTGGCATCTTTACACCCCCCGGGAATTTCGGGAACGAGCCCGTGATGGAGCGATTCTCCACGCATCGCCGGAAGACGGCGTCAAGCTGGTTCCCGTCCCTTTTGCCCCGTGGGGAGCATATTTCCCTGCACTTCGCGCGCTGGCCCGACCGACACCTCCCCTACCACTGCCGTTTGATCCCGCCGATGCGACCCGCTGCGCGGAGGTCTGGCAACGATTGACCCCGCGGCAACGGGAGGTGCTGCGGGCCCTGGCGGAGGGGCTCCTTCCTCAAGAGGCTGCGGAACGCCTGGGGATCACTCTTAAGACCCTGGATACCCATAAGACTCAGATCCTTGCCGAATGCCGGATAGCCTGGGCGCTGCCTGAAGACACTCGGTTAACCTATCACTTCTTGCGAGAGAGATTTGGCCCTTGGATAGCCCTGCGGCACCCGTGACGCCCCGGTGATGGGGTGTCGGATCCCTGTCGCTATGATACTTCCGGCAGAAGCCAGCGTCATCGGAGAAACCCCTGAAACATTTCGGAGCCATCTCTCTTGAACGAGTATTGCTTTTCAGTTACATTGGACGAGGTGAGAAGCCAAGCAGGAGGTAGGGATGGATAGAGAGGAATATATCGCGGCGCTGGCGGGGTTGCTGTACGATATCGGGAATCTCGCGCAGAGGGGAGGCTGGATAGGCGGGGCCCACCCGGAAGCCAGTGGGGAATTCGTCCGCCGCTTCGTCCCTTCGGCCTGGCAACAACGCCTCTATTCAGTGATGGGCCATCACGACAGACCGTTGCAAGGGTACGAGACGAAAGTGGTGGCCCTGGCCGACCGGCTTTCCGCAGGAGAGCGCATTCCCAAGAGAAAGGAGAAAGGGCAGCCCCGTCAACTTCTC
>DROW01000197.1 GCA_011388675.1 Chloroflexota bacterium
AAGACGGTGAGGGTGCGACCTTGCTCCTCGGTGACATAAGGGCCAAAGAGGTCCTCGTCGGTTAGGCCGGCCATCTTGAAGGGGGTGTCGTCCAGCAGCGTGTACCGCACCCCCGCCTCGGCCAGCGGTTTAGGGAGGTGTGGCTCCCAGACTCGCTCCGCGAGCCACGCGCCCGTGGGTTCGCAGCCGAACGTCTCCCGAAGAAAGCGGGTCATCTTGCGGATCTGGCCCACCTTGTCGGCATCGGGGATGGCGACGAGAATGGGCTCGTAGTAGGCCCCGGTGAGCAGTTCCACCTGCCCCCGCGCCACCAGCGCCCGCAGGCGATCCAGATGGTCGGGCCGGTGGACGGTCAGCCAATCGTAGAGGGGGCCTGTGTAGTGGAGGGAAAGACGAACGGAGGGATGCCGCTCCAGGAGGGCCAGGATAGGATCGTAGGCCCGTTTCGTCGCCTCGGCGAAGACGAAGTCGAAGTTGCCCACCGGTTGGTGGTTGTGGATGACGAGAGAGAGGGTCAAACGATGCGTCAATGGCTCATCCCTCTCCCAGATCGGTCAGCATTTGCTCAAGCACCCGCTTCAACGCGTCTAACCGCTGCGTGGCGATTACCCACACAATATCGACATCCACATCAAAGTAGGCATGAATGACGATATTGCGGAACCCGACCACTCGCCGCCACTCTACGCCAGGATAACGATCCCGCAGGTCCTCGGGAATTTGGCGGGCGGCCTCGCCGATAATCTCCAGGTTCCTCACCACAGCATCGATGACCATGTCATTGGCTCGAAACGTCTCCAAGGAGAGGCCCCCAGTGTAGCGCTCTACCTTTTCGATAGCCTCCAGCATATCCCGAATGAAGAACCGTACATCCCGCTTAGACATACACGAGATCCTCCTGGATGGAGGCCCATAGCCAGGGCTTGCGGCGCACTGCGTTGGCCGTGACCAGGTCCACCTTCATTCCTAAAATGGCCTCAAGGTAATCCCGCAAGTCCACAATCTCCCACCCTAAAGGGCGCTCCAATTCAACCAGGACATCCACATCGCTGGCAGCCCCTGCGGTGCCCCGAACCCGGGAGCCAAAAATGCCGATCTCTCGGACGAAAAAGCGAGTCCGCAGTTCGTCTTGGTGCTGTTCCAGAATCGTGCGAATCTCCTGCAACGTCTTCAAGTCCACCTCCGCACTGGGCACCCATACTCTACCGACGCAACTCCACCGCTCGCCGGTACAGATCGACGTACTTCCTCGCCGACGCCTTCCACGAGAAATCCGTCTTCATCCCGCGGGTCTGGAGGGTGGTCCAGGCCTCCCGGTCGCGGAAGACTCCCAGGGCGCGCCGCAGGCCGTCCAGGCAGGCCTCGGGCGTGAAGGGGGAGAAGGCGAAGCCGGTCGCTTTGTCCGGCCGCTCGTGGTAGTCGATCACCGTGTCGGCGAGGCCGCCGGTCTTGTGGACCACGGGGACGGCTCCATACCGCATGGCGATCATCTGCCCCAGCCCGCACGGCTCGAACCGGGAGGGCATCAGGAAGATGTCGCAGCCGGCGTAGATGCGGCGGGCCAGTGGATCGTCGTACCGCAGAAAGACGCGCATCTTATCCGGGAACCGACTTTGGAGACACTCCAGCATCTCGTGGTACTCGGGCTGCCCGGTGCCGAGGAGGACGAACTGGACGTCCCCCTGGAGCAACTGCTCCAGCACCGGCTCCAGCAGGTCGATGCCCTTGACAGGGTCCAGCCGCGAGACCATCCCCATCAGAGGGACGTCGTCCCGGACGGGGAGACGGGCCGTCTGCTGGAGGGCCGCCTTGTTCACCGCCCGCATCCGCAGGTCGGAGAGACTGAAGTGCTGGGGAATGTGCGGATCGGTGGCCGGATCCCACCGGTCGTAATCGATCCCGTTGAGGATGCCGAAGAGGCGATCCTGCCGCTGGCGCAATAGGGGGCTCAGCCCGGCCCCGGCTTCCGTCTCCAGGATGTCCTTCGCGTACTGGGGACTGACCGTGCTGATCAGGTCGGCGTTGGCGATCCCCTGGGCCATCCAGTTGACCTGACCCGGCGGCTCCACGTCCAGGTGCTTCACGTACTCCATCCGGGCGAAGGTGAGGATGAGCCGGCCGGAGACGCCCTGGTAGGCCAGATTGTGAATGGTGAAGAGGGAAGCCAGGTGACGATATTCGCGGAGGTATCGCCCTTCGTAGGCCAGCCAGGTCGGGACCGGGGCGGTGTGCCAGTCGTTGGCGTGGATGACGTCCGGCATCCATCCCAGGAGGGGGAGCGAGGCGACGACGGCACGGCTGAAGAAGACGAACCGCTGCGGATCGTCGTCGAAGCCGTAGATCCGCTCCCTGGGGGAGAAGTATTTCTCGTCCCAGATCAAGTAGGTCGGCACGCCGTCCTCGGTGACGGTGTGGAACACGTGGGCCCTCACCTCCTCCCGGCCGGCAGGGACAGAGATGGGCTTTCCCAGTTTCTCGAAGTGGAACTGATCGGATCGGATGGAGCCGTACCGGGGGATCATCAGCCGGACATCGTGCCCCAGGGCGCGGAGCGCTTTCGGCAGCGCGCCCGCTACGTCCGCCAGCCCTCCGACCTTGGCAAAGGGCACCGCCTCGGCGGACAGGAACAAGATCTTCAGCCGTTCGTCATCCATTTTCCCCTCCTGCGGGGTCAATTTCCCTCACTTCGCCCACCAGCGGAAATCCACTTCCGGGAAGACCTTATCCAACTCCCACAGTTCCTCGGCCAGCGCGCGGTCGGGACGCCCGGCCTCCACGGAGGCCACCAGCCGCTCGAACCGCTCCACGTGGGAGGTGAACCGCTGGATGGCGTACTCCCGCGCCTGCCCGGTGGTCACCAGGAACGGCCAGTCGGAGGCCTCCAGGAGCAGCAGTTCCCGTGCCGCCTGGTTGAGCACCACCTCCTCGTCGTCCGTCGCGCCATCGGCCTTGCGCCGGGCGACCTCCGTCATCCGCCGCTCCGCCTCGTGGATCGGCCTCCACATCCAGTGCGTCTCCGGATTGTCCCAGGTCCAGTGCCCCCCACCCATCCCCCAGGAACTCTCCGGCAACGCCAGCACCTCGTCTGGGGGGTGGACCTCCAGGTAGCGGCTGGCGGTGGTCAGTTCCACTTTGTCCGACGTCGCCAAAAGACGAAGCACCTCCCGGATCCAATCCACTCCCTCGAACCACCAGTGGCCGAACAGTTCCGTGTCGTAGTTGGAGGCGATGAGGCCGAAGAGACCCGTCTCAGCGTGGAACTGCTCCAGAAGATCGGTTACCAGCCAGGCGAAGTGGCGGGCGTGCTCGCCGACCTTGTGCTGGGCCCAGTCGGGGTGGTAC
>DROW01000198.1 GCA_011388675.1 Chloroflexota bacterium
ACCCACGGCGGGAGGGGGGCCACCCGCGCCTGAGGCGGCAGACAGTCGGTGGTGTGGACCCCCACCAGCGGGCTACCCGCCTCGTCCAGATATACGATCACCAATTCGTCCGCCGCCCGTCCATCGACCTCCGCCACTGCCTGGAACGGGGTCGCCGGATCTATGGCCGGCAGGCTCCAGCGGCCTAAGAGGGTGCAGGTGGCACGATCCCACACGTACAGAGACGTCCCGGCGGAGCGTGCCTTCGTGGAGTGGACGCCGATGCGGAGCCCGTTGCCCTGGGGCCGGATGCCCAGGACGGCCTCCGACGTGGCGGCCGAGAGGGTACCGACGGCGGCCACGGGGAACCAGTACTCGGTCCAGGAGAGGGTCGCCCCGGCAGGCAGTTGGGCGACGTCCCAGAAGGTGGGCGCAACGCCCCCGTGGACCTCCACGTAGGTCGAGCCGTCGTCGGTCCACTCGTGCCAGTCGATGGGATTTACCCAGCCCATACCGAACCCCTTGCTTCCCCGGACCACATCGGAGGGGAAGACCCGTGCGATCCCCTCGTCCGCCGCCTCGTCGTACACGCCGGCGAAGTCGGCCTGCGCCTGGGGGCGCTCGAAGAAGCCCAGCCAATGGTTCCAGTTGCCCAGACGGGAGTAATCCCGCCCGTTGTGGACCGGCCAGTCCAGCACCGTACCGGCGGCGAAGTCGCCGCTGGAGTGGACGGTCACCTGGTCGGCTCCGAAGACGAAACGCAGGTCGGCCCCGACGGTGTTCACTCCTCCGGGGGCGAGCATCCCGTTGGTCCAGTACTTGTAGGAGATGGCGCTGCCCGTCGGGTTCTCCAGATGAGGGGTGACGGCCAGGTAGGCCCGATCGGCCGGCAGGAAGAGGTCGATCCGGGCGCGGAGCCGGTCGGTGGCGTCGGTGTCGCGGAGGGTGACCGTGACCCCCTGCGTCGAGGTGGCGACGGACCAGGACCACGACTTTCCCCACTCGTAGCCGTGCTCGTCAACCGGCAGGCACCATTCGATCCCCCCTGCGGCGAGCCACCAGCCCTGCTCCGGTGGTCCCCAGTGGGTTGGCTTGATCACCGGATTCCGGTAAAGTTCGTTGTGCCCGGTAGGCTTGAAGACCATCTGATAGACCCGACCGCCCAGTTCCGGCAGCACCGTCACCCGCAGGTAGTCGTTTTCCATCACCAGGAGCGTGTAATCCTTGGGGGCGGGATAGGGAGGGAGCATATAGTAGCACGACCAGTTGAGCCAGCGGTAGGTGTAGGGGCCGTTGGAGCGGGTCTCCAGGCATTGCTTGTAGGGGTAGGTGGGGATCGTGAGCGTAGCGACCTGGAAGGTCGCGGTGCCGGCAACGGCAGATCCCGCGACGGCCTCGCCGTCAGCCACGGGCGCTCCGTCGGCGCGGGCGGTGGCGGCCAAGCCCGCTTCCGGCACCGAGAGGATGACCCACTGCTGCGAGCCGAACAGCGTGGTCAGGAGGAGAGAGAGGGTCAGAAGGAGCGGGGCTTTCCAGTGTTTACGCATCGAAACGTTCCTCCGGAGGCGCTCCGGTCGTCGGTGGGGCCGGAGCCCGTTTCCGCTGCAACCTAGCGCGGCGTCTTTGGAGCGCCTCTACGGCGCGGTCCCGACGGGGGCCCGCAGGCCATCGACCAACCCGGCTCAGGGCCTCCTCCGTCCAGCGCAGGGCCAGGTCCGGGCGGTGGATGTGCCACTCGAAGGTCTTGGCCAGTTCCACCGGGGCGAGGATCCCCAGCGGGTCCTCCAGCGCCAACTGCTGCCACCACTCGATCGCCTCCCCCCGACGGCCGGCCCGCTTGAGGAGCAGGGCCAGATCGCGCAGGGCGCGGAGGCGGAGGGGGAGGGGCAACCCCTGAGCCAGGGCGCGGCGCAGCAACGACTCGGTCTCCGTCCCCTGGCCCCACCGGGCCAGGGCGTAGAGGTCCGGCCCCTCCAACCCTTCCCGCGTCGTCAGGCTGTGGCCCAGGCGCGCCGCCAGCGTCACCATACTCAGCACGTCGATCCGGTTGTGGTAGAGGATGCGGGGGATCTCCCGCGCGTCCCCCGTGCGGAGATAATCCACGTAGATCTGAGGGATCACGCCGCTGGGCACGTCCGCCTGGTCCCGTTCTACCCCCAGCACCTCCCGCTCCAGCACCCCCAGGCTGCACGAGGGAAGGCGGAAACGCCAGAGGCGGCGCGACGGGGGGAGCAGGTCCACGTGGAGGGCAGCCGCCAGGGGGAAAGGACGCCTGGCCAGGATGAACCGGGTCTCCAGGATCGGCACGTCGAACCCGCGGCCGTTGAAGGTGATCAGCACGTTGAACCGGGGGAGGAGGTCGGCCAGGAAGGCGATCATCGCCGGCTCGTCGCCGGGGTCGCGGAGGAAGACCTGCACCGTTCGGAACCGATCCTCCTCGAAGAACCCCAGGCCGACCAGGAACGCCATCGTGCCCGTCCCGCCGGAGAGGCTGGTGGTCTCCGTATCCAGGAAGAGCACCCGTCCCGGGTCGATGTCGATCGGGCGGGGCTCGCCCCCCAGGCGGGAGAGGAGGTCCGGGTCCAGGTCGAAGAAAGCCCCCAGCGGCAGGTCGCCGTGGCGGTGGTGGAGCGGCAGGGTCTCCTCGACGACGAGACAGCGGCCGTGGGGGGTCTCGTGGAACCGTCCCTGCACCACACGTTCCAGGGAGACGGGCCGCTTTCGAGAAGGGGGCAGCGACCTCACGCCGCGCACCATCCCCAGGCGGCGCAGTCGCTCCCGCAGGTCCTCCCGTTGATCCGCCCCCCGCCTTCTCATTCCAGGATGGATTATAAAGGAGCGAGGGAAAGGAAGCAAACGGAGGCGGCCGGGCCTGGCGCAGGCTTCGCACTTCGGCCGCCTCCGAACACCTTTACCGGTTGCGCATCACCAGAGGCAGATAGATCGTCGCGCCCGAAAGGGCCACATCCCGCTCCGCCTCGTTGTTGCCGACGTCCCGGTCGTACCAGCCAGCGATGATTGCCCGGTTGGTCGTTCGGCTCCCCATCGTGCGGGTCAGTTGGGCAGTGACGATGATGACCCCCCAGCCAGCGGCGGGCACCCCCCCCGC
>DROW01000199.1 GCA_011388675.1 Chloroflexota bacterium
CCGCCGCCGGACGAGGCAGAGGTCCCCATCCTGATGTACCACTACGTCGAGGACCTTCCCCCGGACGCAGACGCCATCCGGCGCGACCTCACCGTGAGCCCGGAGGCCTTCGAAGCCCAACTCCAGGCGCTGGCGGAGCGAGGATACCACACCATCTCCCTCGACGATCTCTACCTCCACCTGACCGTGGGAAAGCCCCTGCCGGACAAACCGATCATCCTCACCTTCGACGACGGTTACCGGGATGCCTACACCGTCGTCTTCCCCCTGCTCCAGAAGTACGGCTTCACCGCCACCTTCTTCGTCCTCGCCACACCGGCCCACTACGAGAGTCCCAACTACCTCACCTGGGCGATGATGAAAGAGATGGCCGACGCCGGGATGGAGATCCAGGGGCACGGGCGGGACCACGTGGACCTGCGGAACCGTCCCTACGACTTCCTGGTCTATCAAATCCTGGGCATCAAGGAGGCCGTCGAGTATCACACCGGCAAGCCGGTCCACTTTTTCTGCTACCCTTCGGGCCAGTACGACGACGACGTGGTCGCCGTCCTCAAGTCGGCCGGGTACTGGGGCGCGGTGACCACCCAGTACGGCCGGGTCCACACCCGCGACAACCTCTTCGCCCTCCAACGCATCCGCATCCGCGGCAGCGATTCGCTGGAGACGTTCCTCGCCAAAGTCGAAGGGCGGTACTAATTCACCACGGAGACACGGAGGACACAGAGGCCTCTCTATTTATGTGTCTCCGTGGTGAAACCATCCCTCAAACTGACAGTCTTTGACAGTTTTCCCGGCCTATCTGGTAGTTTTTGACAGCCTTCTCCCCATAGAATAGAGACCGCCGCCGGAGCAGGAGATGCCCGGCGGCGAACCTTGCCCTGGGGAGAACACGATGCCGTCGTCCCGAGCACCGGGATTCTACAACTGGCCGTTGGAGGACCGCCTGGCCTGGGTGGTCGATTGGGCGAACCTGACCGAGGAAGAGACGTCCATCCTCCGCGGCGAGGCGGGGCTCCCGCTGGAGCAGGCCGACCGGATGATCGAGAACGTGGTCGGTCGCTACCCCCTGCCGCTGGGGATCGCGCTCAACTTCCGGGTCAACGGTCGGGACGTCCTGGTGCCGATGGCGATCGAGGAGCCCTCGGTGGTCGCCGGGGCCTCCTTCGCCGCTAAACTCGCCCGCGCCGATGGGGGGTTCCGCGCCGAAGCGACCCCGCCGGAGATGATCGGTCAGATCCAGGTGCTGGACCTGGACGATCTAGAGGCGGCGCGGGCGGCGGTGCTGGCGGCCAAGGAGCGGATCCTGGCCCGCGCCGACGAGGTGGACCCGGTCATCCGACGGCTGGGAGGCGGTGCGCGCGACTTGGAGGTGCGCGCGCTGCCGGAGACCCCCGCCGGGCCGATGCTGGTGGTCCATCTGATCTACGACTGCCGGGACGCGATGGGGGCCAACGCCGTCAACACCGCCTGCGAGGCCCTGGCCCCCCTCATCGAGGAGATCACCGGCGGACGGGTCGGGCTGCGCATCCTCTCCAACCTGGCCGAGCGACGGCTGGCCCGCGCCGAGTGCACGATCCCAGCCGACGCGCTGGCTTTCGACGACTTCCCTGGCGAGCGGGTGGTGCAGGGGGTCGTCGAGGCCTGGGCCTTCGCCGCCGCCGATCCCTACCGGGCAGCGACCCACAACAAGGGGATCCTCAACGGGGTGGACGCGGTCGCCATCGCCACCGGGCAGGACTGGCGGGCGATCGAAGCAGGCGCGCACGCCTACGCCGCCCGCTCGGGCCGGTACACCAGCCTCTCGACCTGGAGCCGGGACGAGAAAGGCAACCTGGTCGGTCGGTTGGAGATGCCGATGGCGGTCGGGACCGTCGGTGGGGCGACCCGCTCCCACCCCACAGCCCGCGTCGCCCTCAAGATCCTGGGCGTGCAGACCGCCCGCGAACTGGCCGAGGTGATGGTCGCGGTCGGCCTGGCCCAGAATCTGGCCGCGCTGCGCGCGCTGGCCACCGAGGGCATCCAGAAGGGGCATATGGCCCTCCACGCCCGGCAGGTCGCCATCGCCGCCGGGGCCCAGGGCGACGAGATCGAACAGGTCGCCCGGCAGATGGTCGCCGAGGGGGTGGTGCGGCTGGACCGGGCGGAGGAGATAATCAGGGAGCAGAGGAGCAAAGGGAACAAGGGAGCAGGGGAGTAAAGGGAGCAGGGGAGCAAAGGAGCAGGGGAGCAGAGGAGCAAAGGGAACAGGGGAGCAAAGGAGCAGGGGAGCAGAGGAGCAAAGGGAGCAAGGAAGCGAGGAAGCAAGGGAGATGAGTGAGGTGGAGGTGTTGAAACCGGACCGGCCGGTGGGGATCGTGGGCTATGGGGCCTACGTGCCCCGCTACCGGTTGCCCGCGGAGGAAGTCGCCCGCGTGTGGTCCGGCGGGCACGGCAGGACGCCGATCACGGAGAAATCGGTACCCGGACTGGACGAAGACACGGTGACGATCGCACTGGAGGCAGCGCGGAACGCGCTGGCCCGCGCGGGGGACGTCGATCGGGCGCAGATCCGCGCCGTCTGGGTCGGCAGCGAGTCCCACCCCTACGCGGTCAAACCGACCTCGACCATCGTCGCCGAGGCGATCGGTGCCACACCGGCCACCCAGGCGGGCGACTGGGAGTTCGCCTGCAAGGCCGGGACGGAAGCGTTCCAGGCGGCCGTCGGCTTCGTCGGCTCGGGGATGGCCCGCTACGCCTTCGCCATCGGAGCGGACACCGCCCAGGCCCGCCCGGGGGACGCGCTGGACTACACGGCCGCCGCCGGTGGAGCCGCCTACCTGCTCGGCCCAGCCGACGAATCGCTAGCCGTCATCGAGGCTTCCTACTCCTATGTAACCGACACCCCCGACTTCTGGCGGCGCGCCCATCAGCACTACCCCTCCCACGGCGGCCGCTTCACCGGTCAACCGGCCTACTTTCACCACATCACCAACGCCGCGCGCGGGCTGATGGAGGCGATGGGAACCCGGCCGGAGGACTACACCTACGCGGTCTTCCACCAGCCCAACCTCAAGTTCCCCCGCACCGTCGCCCGCAGGCTGGGGTTCACACCGGAGCAGATCGCGCCGGGGCTGTTGGTGGACCGGATCGGCAACACTTACGCCGCCTCGTCGCTGATCGGCCTGACGGCGGTGCTGGACCAGGCCCGGCCGGGGGACCGGATCCTCCTGGTCAGTTTCGGCTCCGGCGCGGGGTCGGACGCCATCTCGCTGCGGGTGACCGATGCGATCGACGAGCGACGCGACCGGGCCCCGCGCACCGAGGACTACATCGCCCGCCGCAAGCCGATCGATTACGCGACCTACGCGCGGCAACGGCGACTTTACGTGATGAAGTAGAGGCAATCGATGAGAGACGTAGCGATCATCGGGATTGGACAAACAAAGGTCGGCGAGCACTGGGACCTGGGGCTGCGCCATCTGGCGCTGGAGGCGCTCCAGGCAGCGATGAAGGACGCCGGAGTGGAACGGGCAGACGCCCTGTACGTGGGCAACATGCTCAGCGGCGAACTCACCGGCCAGGAGCACTTGGGGGCCCTGATCGCCGACTTCGCCGGGCTGCGCGGCATCGAGGCGGTCAAGATCGAGGCAGCCTGCGGCTCGGGAGCCGCCGCGGTACGGATGGGCTACATCGCTGTCGCTGGCGGCCTGGCCGACGTGGTCCTGGTCGTCGGCGTGGAGAAGATGACGGACTACCTGGGGCCGCGAGTGACCGCCGCCCTGGCGATGGCCGCCGACGCCGACTACGAGGCGTCGCAGGGCGTTTCCTTCGTCGCCCTCAACGCGCTGCTGATGCGGCGCTATATGCACGAGTTTGGCTACCGCAAGGAGGATTTCGCCCCCTTCGCCGTCAACGCCCACGCCAACGGGATGAACAACCCAAACGCGATGTTCCACCTCAAGGTCACGCCCGAATCGTATGCGCGGGCACCGATGATCGCCGACCCCGTCAACCTGCTGGACTCCTCACCGGTGTGCGACGGGGCGGCAGCGGTGGTCCTGGCCCCGATCGAATGGGCCCGGCAGTTGGACCATCCGGTGGTCCGCATCGCCGCCTCCGCCATCGGCACCGACGCCCTGGCGATCCACGACCGGCGGGACCCCCTGACGCTGGAAGGGGCAGCCCTGTCGGCTCACCGGGCCTACCAGCAGGCGGGCCTCGGCCCCAAGGAGATCGACCTGTTCGAACTGCACGACGCCTTCAGCATCATGGCTGCGCTGAGCCTGGAGGCCGCCGGGTTCGCAGAGAAAGGGAAGGGAGTGCGGCTGGCCCTGGACGGAGAAATCACCCTCCACGGACGTATCCCCATCGCCACGATGGGCGGCCTCAAAGCCCGAGGGCATCCCGTGGGAGCGACCGGGGTGTATCAGATCGTCGAGGTCGTTCAGCAACTACGCGGGGAGGCCGGCGACAACCAGGTGCCGGACGCGCGGATCGGGATGGCCCAGAACATCGGGGGGTCGGGGGCGACGGTGATCACGCACATCTTGGAGCGGGTGGGGTAAGGCAGCGGATTCAGCGGATTCAGCGGATTGAGCGGATGAAGCGGATTGAGCGGATTAAGCGGATGAAGCGGATGAAGCGGATGAAGCCGATTCGGTGAATTCGGTAAGTTTGGAGGTGAAGGATGACTTTGGCAGGAACTTGGAGGTTGCGGCATCAGCGGTATCAGTTGCAGGGCGAGGTCTGTGAGAAGTGCGGAAGTTTGATCTTCCCGCCGCGGGACGTCTGCCCCGAGTGTGAGGCGCCCGCGAAGACCCCCTACACGTTCAGCGGGCGGGGGGAGGTGTATTCCTACACCACAGTCTATCACCCACCAGCGGGTTTCGAAGAGGACGCACCCTACACCGTGGCCCTGGTCCGCCTTGAGGAGGGACCAATGGTCACGGCCCAACTGACCGACGTGGATGCCGAACAGGTAGAGATCGGCATGCCGGTCGAGATGGTCACGCGCCGGATCAGCGCCGAGGGCGAGGAGGGAATCATCACCTACGGCTACAAGTTCCGCCCCGTCCTGCGCCGCACGCGGGGGTAACAGCACGCGACGGATCGAAATAGGCCCGGCAAGGAACCGGGTTTGACACATCCCCCATTTCACGGTATACTCACTTCGACGTCGCCGGAGTGGCGGAACAGGCAGACGCGCGCGACTCAAAATCGCGTGGGCTTGGCCCGTGTGGGTTCGACTCCCACCTCCGGCATCTCTGTTCCACCTTCCGTTGCTTGAGGGGCCCGTTCTCGCGGCCCCGTTCTGCTGTGAGGAGAGGATGCGCAGACATCTGCCTCTTGCTCTGGCTGGCTTGGCCGTCGGCGTCGCCCTCGGCCTGCTCGTGGGATGGGTCCTCTGGCCGGTCCGCTACACCAACACCGCCCCCGACAAGTTGCGCCAAGACTACCGCACCGAGTACGTGTTGATGGTCGCCGCCGCCTATCAGGTGGAAGGGGACCTGGAAGCAGCACAGGCTCGCCTGGCGCTGTTGGACCGCGAGCAGCCCGCCCGGCCAGTGGTGGAACTGGCAGAGACGCTGATCGCCGAGGGAGGACGGGAGACAGACATCCGAATGCTGGTCCGCCTGGCAGAGGCGATGGGGGCGGCGACGCCACCGATGGCTCCCTATCTGGAGGAAGCGCCGTGAGCCGCCGTGCGGGTTTCCTCGCCTTCGCCGCGGGAACAGCCCTCGGGATGGCCCTGGGGTTGGTCTACGCCTGGCTGATCGATCCAGTCGATCTCTACAACACAACCCCCGATCTCCTGCGCAGCGACTACCGCCACGATTGGATCCGCCTGACCGCACTGGCGTACCTCGCGGACGGCGATATGGAACGGGTGGAGCACCGCCTGAGCGGCCTACCACAGCAAGACATCCAAGAAGCCCTGGCCGCTCTCATTGAATCCTACGCCGAAGAGGGGAAACCGGCCAGGTTGATGCGTCCTCTCAGCCAACTGGCCTTCCGCCTGGGCGTCCGAACTACCGCGATGCTCGTCTACCTCGACACCCCCTCCCCACCCCCTTCACCGGAGGTCACGCCAACCCCTGCCGTTCCTTCCCCTACTCCCGAACCGCCCCCTACCGCCACCCCGACCCCCTTTCGCTCCCCTCTGCCCCCCGTTCTGCCCTACCGCGTGATCAGCCAGACGCAGGTCTGCGACTCCGCCCTTCCCCGACTCCAGGTGCTGGTTCGCGCCGCGCCGGAAAAGGAGGGCGAGAAAGGAACCCCGCTTCCCGGCGTGGTCCTCTGGCTCACCTGGCCCGGCGGAGCGGACCGGGCCGTTACCGGCCTGCGGCCGGAGATCGACCTGGGTTACGCGGACTTCACGCTGGAGCCGGGGGTCTCCTACGCCCTCAGCGTGGAGGAGCCCGCGGCCCCACTGGTCTCCGGCCTCACCCTACAGCCCTGCCCGAAAGGGGACGGGATCGGATCGTGGCGAATCGTCATCGAAATCAACCCACCGCCGACAGCAAACCAAGGGGAGGAAGAACAAGGATGAACGACGAAAGCAAGTTTTATCAACGGGCGGAAGCGTGGCTGGAGCGCCTCCTAGAACTCAATCCCGTCGCGGCCACCCAGTTGGGCGACCATCGATGGGACGACCGGCTGGGCGACCAGTCTCTGGAGGCGCTTGAGGCGGAGAACGAGGAGATCAAAGCAGCCCTGGCGGAATTCCGTTCGATGGACCCCTCCGAGTTCACCCTCGACGGGCGCATCGACCACATCCTGGTGACCCACATCTTCGACTCGTTCGTCCGCTCCTACGAGAAGATCCAGGGCCATCGACGGAGCCCCGGCGGCTACCTGGAGGAAGTGCTGGGCGGGGTCTTCTCCCTGATCATCCGCGACTTCGCCCCCCTGCCGGACCGGCTCCGCTCTGCACTGGGTCGGGTGCGGGAGGCCCCGCGGGTCCTGAAGGAAGCCCAAGCGAATCTGATCCCGGAGCGGGTTCCTCGCGTCTGGGCAGAGGTCGCTCTGGAGCAGGCAAAGCAGGCCCCGGGCCTCTTCGTCGGCCTGCTGCCGGCGATGGCCGCGGAGGCCGCCCCGGAACTCCAGCAGGATCTGGCCGAGGCCGGCCAGCAGGCCGCCCAGGCGATCCAGGAGTACGCCGACTTCCTGGAGAACGAGGTCCTGCCTCGCGCAGCGGGGGACTTCGCCGTGGGGAAGGACCTGTTCGACGAGATTCTGCGCGAAGTGCATATGGTTGACTACGACGCCGACCAACTCCTGAAGACCGGCTGGGAGCAGTTCCACCAGACGAAGGCCCAGATGGAAACGGTGGCACGGGAGATCGACCCCAACCGGTCGGTGGAGGACCTGCTGGAAGAGGCGAAAGCGGACCATCCGACGGCGGAAGGGCTGCTGGAGGCCTATGAGCAAGCGATGGCCGAGGCCCGGCAGTACGTAATCGACCACCAGATCGCCACCATCCCGGAGGGGGAGACGCTCCGCATCATCGAAACCCCGACCTACCTGCGGCCTCTCATCCCCTACGCAGCCTATATGCCCCCAGGCATCCTGGAGGAAAAACAAGAAGGCATCTTCCTGGTCACGCCGGTCGACCCGAACGCCCCGCCCGAGGTCCAGGAGCAGAAACTGAAAGGACACTCCTGGTCCAAACTCCCCATCACCGCCCTGCACGAGGCGTACCCAGGACACCATTTGCAACTGGTATGGGCCAACCGCCAGAAGACGATCCCCCGACGGATGGGATCTTTCATCTCCACCCTTTTCATCGAGGGATGGGCCTTCTACTGCGAGGAACTGATGGAGCAGTTGGGCTTCATCGCCGAGCCGATCCAGCGGCTCTCCCGCCTTTCCGACCAGTTGTGGCGCGCGGCCCGCATCATCCTCGACGTCTCACTCCACACACGGGGAATGTCGGTGGACGAGGCGGTGGACTTTCTGGTGAAGGAATGCAAACTGGAACCGACCAACGCCCTAGCCGAGGTCCGTCGCTACACCCAGAGTCCCACGCAGCCCCAATCCTACCTGATGGGGAAACTGGCGATCCTGGAACTGGTGGACGAGTTCAAGCGGGCCAATCCCGGGATCTCGCTGCAGGAACTCCACGACAGTATCCTGGGCTGCGGAAGCCTTCCGCCCCGGCTGATGCGGCTGCGGCTGTTGGGGAAATAGAAGACCACAGAGACACGGAGGACACAGAGTTCTCTCCACATATTGAGGTTCCTCTGTGTCCTCTATGTCTCTGTGGTGAGGAAGCGATGAGGAGTCTGAGACAGTGCGACGCCACCTGCATCTTGCCTCCTGCATCCTGCTGTTTCTCCTCCTCCTCGCAATGGGCCTTCGCCTCTACCGACTGGACGCTCAATCCTTCTGGAACGACGAAGGGAACGCCGCCCGCGCCGCCGAACGGACCATCCCCCTCATCCTGGCCGCCGCCGCAGGGGACATTCACCCTCCCGGCTATTACCTCCTCCTGCATTTCTGGCGGATGCCGATGGGCGACAGCGAGTTCGCCCTCCGCGCCCTTTCCGCCTTCTCCGGCGTGCTGACCGTCGCGGTGGTCTACGCGCTGGGGCGCGACCTGCTGGACGAGTGGGCGGGTCTGGGCGCAGCGTTCTTGTTCGCCGCTTCCCCCTTCTCCGTCTACTACTCCCAGGAAGCGCGGATGTACGCACTGCTAGGGCTGTTCTCCGCCCTCTCCACCTACCTGCTGGTCCGGCTCGCCCGCCGACCGACCGGGCCCCTTTTCGCCGGCTACGTTCTCGCCGTCGCCGCAGGCCTCTACATTCACTACGCCTTCCCGTTCGTCCTATTCGTCCACAATCTGCTCTTCCTGGGCTGGTGGCTTACGAAGGGAGGACGAAAGTGGCGCACGGTGGCAGCCTGGGCCGGCCTGCAAGCGGGAGGGCTGCTCCTCTTCGCTCCCTGGCTGCCGACCGCCATCCATTCCGTCACCCAGTGGCCTACCGCCGAGCACGGATACCGCATCGGGGAAGCGTTGACGGACGTGTTCCGTGCCCTGGTTGCGGGGATCACGCTGGAAATGACGGAGACCCGGCCGGGATTGATCCTGGCCGGAGGAATGCTCTTCGCTGGGCTGTGGCCCCGCCGGGGGCGGATCGGCGCAACGGTGTCGCTGGCCGTCTGGCTGGCGCTTCCCGTGGGGCTGATCCTCGCCCTCGGCCTCTACAAACCGGCCTACCTTAAGTTCCTCATCGCCGTGTTGCCTCCGCTCTGCCTCCTGCTCGCCGCTGGGGCACAAAACCTGGCCGACCTCGCCGGGCGGGTGGCGCGCGTCCTTCGGCCGGCGCTGGGGGTCGCCGGATACGGTGCGCTCCTGGCGGTGGTCCTGCTCCCCTCCCTGCGCAACCTCTACTTCGATCCCGCCTATGCCCGGGATGACTACCGCCAGATCGCCGCCGACATCCGAGCGATCGAGCGGCCCGGGGACGGGATTCTGCTCGACGCCCCCAACCAGTGGGAGGTCTTCACCTACTACTACCGGGATGGCGTGCCGCTCTATCCGATCCCTCGCAGCCGCCCGCCCCGTGCGGAGGAGGTGTACGCGGAACTGGAGAAGATCGCCGCGGCCCACCGCCGTCTCTTCGCCCTGTACTGGGGGGACGTGGAGGCCGACCCCGAGCGGCTGGTGGAGCGGTGGCTGGTGGCCCACGCCTACCCGGCGGGGAGCCGATGGTACGGAGGGGTACGCGTCGTGATCTACGGCCTGGGGCCACTGCCGGAAGAACCGACGGTCCGGCTGGACGCGCGCTTCGGGGAGACGATCCGCCTGCTGGGGTACGCCGTGGGCCCGGGGCCGTTCGAGCCAGGAGATGTGATACCGGTTACCCTGTTTTGGGAGGCCGAAGAGCCGGTGCCCGACCGATACAAGGTGTTCCTCCACCTGCTCGATGGGACGGGAAACCTGGTCGCCCAAACCGATTCCGAGCCGATGGGCGATCTCCTGCCCACCTCGGCTTGGTCTCCAGGCCAACCGGTCGTCGACCGACGGGGGGTCCTGCTGCCGAACGGTCTTCCGCCGGGCGAGTACACCCTCTCCGTCGGCCTGTACCACCTGGTCGGTGGTCAGCGGCTGCCGATCGTGGTCGACGGGAAGACGGCCGGGGATTCCCTTTCCCTAGGATCTCTCTCCGTGCATCCCTGATAAAAAACGCAGAAGCGCAGAGCACGCAGAGAGTCTCCCGGAGGCTCGGATGGAACTCTGCGCCCTCTGCGCCTCTGCGGTGACGAAACGGCCCTATCGGATGGCCCTTTCGGTCTCCTTGTCGAACAGGTGCATATGGTCCATATTGAGGACAGCGGTCATCGTCCCGCCGATCCGGGCGGAGGTGCGGGGATCGAAGCGGCCCAGGAACTCGTAGTGATCGGTCTCCAGGTGGACGATGACCTCGTTCCCCATCAACTCGGTCACCGAAACCTTGGCCTCGATCCGGGCCTCCTTGATGCCGGGCGGGGCGTACTCCGGATCGTGCACGTCCTCGGGCCGGATGCCGAAGACCACCTCCTTGCCCAGGTGTGGCCGGTAGATCTCCTGCCGGTCGTCGGGGACGGTGACGATGAAGTCGCCGGTGTCGATGCAGACCTTCCCGTCCCGTTCAACCAGGGTGGCGTCGAAGAAGTTCATCGCTGGGCTGCCGATGAAGCCAGCGACGAAGAGGTTGGCCGGACGGTCGTAGAGGTTCTGGGGCGTGTCCAGTTGCTGGAGAACCCCGGCGTTCAGCACCGCGATGCGGGTCCCCATCGTCATCGCCTCCACCTGGTCGTGGGTGACATAAATGAAGGTGGTGCCCAATCGCTGGTGGAGTTTGCTGATCTCGGCGCGGGCCTGGACGCGGAGCTTGGCGTCCAGGTTGGAGAGGGGCTCGTCCATCAGGAAGACCGCCGGGTCCCGCACAATCGCCCGTCCCACCGCCACTCGCTGCCGCTGCCCGCCAGAGAGTTGCTTAGGCTTCCGATCCAGCAGGTCTTCGATGCCCAGGATGCGGGCGGCCTCTCGCACCCGCCGGTCGATCTCCTTCTTGGGGACCTTTCGCAGCCGCAGGCCGAAGGCCATATTGTCGTAGACGGTCATATGGGGATAGAGGGCGTAGGATTGGAAGACCATCGCGATGTCCCGGTCCTTCGGCGGCACGTCGTTGACCAGCCGGTCACCGATGTAGATGTTCCCCTCGGTGACCTCTTCCAGCCCTGCCAGGAGCCGCAGGGAGGTAGTCTTCCCGCAGCCGGACGGGCCGACGAAGACCAGGAACTCCCCGTCCTCGATGTGGATATTCAGGTCGTTGACCGCGATCACGTCTCCGAACCGTTTGGTCACGTGTTCATAGGTTACACTTGCCATCCTTTCCTCCCTCACGCATCACGTTTCACGCATCACGCCTCACGCCTCACGCATCACGCATCACGCCTCACGCCAGCATCACCTTCACCCCCACCTCAGCCAGATCCCACAGGGGGGCGGAATCCACCTCGCGCGCGGTAACGAGCACGTCGGCCTCGGAGGCGGGCCCAACGTAGGCTGCAGCCGTCCGCCCGACCCGTTCTGGGTCTACCAGGACCACCCGCTGGGCGGCGAGGCCGAGGAGGAGACGGGCCAGTTCGGCCTGGGCAAGGCTGTCGTCGGTCAGCCCCCCTAGCGCGTCGATGCCGCTCAGTTGGAGGAAAACTCGATCCGCCCGCAGGCCCTCCAGCGCGGCCCGGGCCAGGTGGCCCTCCAGCCCGCCCTCCTCCCGGTTCAGTTGCCCGCCGGTGAGGATGAGGGTGTGGGAGGTGTTCCGGGCGACCGCCTGGGCAACCTCCAGCCCGTTGGTGACCACCGTGAGACGGCTTCGGTCTGCCAGCGCGCGGGCCAGCGCCAGGGTCAGACGGCCGGGGCCGAGAAAGACCGTCTCCCCATCCTGAATCATCCGGGCGGCGGCTCGGCCGATGCGCACGGCGACGGGATCTAGGGAAGGAGACTCCTCGCCAACGGCCACCGCCCCCCCGCGTACCCGCCGGGCCAGCCCCTGCCGGGCCAGCCACGCCAGATCCCGCCGGACGGTCGGGGCGGAGACCCCGAAGAGGGCCTCCAGATCCGCCACGCGGACGGCCCCCCTCTCGTTCAACAACCGCAGGATCGCCGCCCGACGCCGGGCCGTCTGCCTTCCCTTGCCGCTTTCCATACAAAAACTATGATACCACAAGGAATGATCGTTGTCAATCGGTTAATGATCGTTTTGTTTCGAAAATAGAACCACAGAGACACAGAGAGCGCGGAGAAATCGAAAAAACGAGCAAAGTCTCCGCGCCCTCTACGTCTCTGTGGTAAACCTAAAGAACCCCTGCGGTGAAGGTCAAAACGTAGTCGCGCCGGTGAAGCGGAAGGCGGAAAGTTTCAGGGCTGGGGCGCGCAGGATGCCCAGGCCTGTCCGCTGGCGGCGGAGAACACGGCCGACCATCTCCACGCTCGCCAGCGCCTCCACGTAACTCTGGGTGAAGCGGAGATTCTTCACCGGCACTGTGATCTCCCCGTCCTCGATCAGGAAGGTCCCGTCCCGGGTCATCCCGGTGATGACCGCGTCGCGGGGGTGGACCATCCGCGTGTAGTGGAAGCGGGTCACGTAGAGTCCCCGGGAGACGGAAGCGATCATCTCTTCGACAGCGTGCTCCCCTGCCCCCATCACCGGATGGAGGGGGAGCGGTCCCGCGGCTCCCCCGCTGAGCCAGGGCGAAAGAGGGTTCGACAGCGGGAGGGCGTGGCCCGTGGAGGTCTTCCCCTCCTTTCGCGCCCACCGCCGGTCGTACACCGGTTCACCGACCACTCCCTCGCGCACGATGTCCACCCGCCGACGGGGCATCCCTTCAAAATCGAAGGGAAGCGGCCAACCAGCCGGGTCCCGCCCGTCGTCCCAGATGGAAATGAGGGGAGACATCAGCCGTTCCCCCTGGCGGCCGGTCATCCAACTGCGCCCCTCGGAGACCAGCATCGCCCCGGCCATCTGGGTGATGAAGGCGACGATGTCCGCCACGGCGTAGGCCTCCAGGACCACCGGGTAGGTCCCTGGCTCCAGGGGTTGAGGGTTCCGTCCCCGCAGCGCCCGCTCGATAGCCTCTGCCCCCAACCCGACCCCGTCCACTTCCTCCACTTTCCACGACGCCCCGGCCGCGTACCCGGCGCTGTCGTCGGCCATCACCACCGTGGTCAGGTCGGCGATGGTCGTAGGGTGGTAAGCGAAGAGGCCGTGGCTGTTAGCGACGGCGAACTCGTGGACGCTGGTGCGAAAGGCCCCGGAGGCGGTTACCCCTTTCGCCTCCGCCTGTCGGCAGATCGCTCCCACGTCCCGCGCCCGATCGGCGGGGGTATAGGCTGCGGTCCGCTCGTCGAACGCCTCCACCGGCTCCACCGGAGTCGGCTCGGGCAGCCCCGGGTAATCGGGATCCTCCGGGCTGAGCCGGGCAGCCGCCGTGGCCTGCTCCACCGCCCGCTCCAGCCCGACGTCGCTCAGATCGTTGGTCGTCGCCGTGCCGACGCGCTTCCCCAGCGCCACGCGGACCACCGCCGCCACGTTCGTCTCCGCCACGTTCTGATGAATGAAATTGTTGGCGAAGCGGGTCAGCCGCTCCTCCAGCCCGAAGATCACCACTTCCGTCTCATCCGCCTCAGAAGCGGCCAGTACGCGCTCTGCGATCCCTCGAATTCGCTTCTCGCCCAGCATAGATCCCTCCTCAATGAACAATGACCAATTGTCAATCGTTCATTGTTCATTGTCAATTGACCATCACGCCTACCTGCACGTTCCGGAACCGCGCCGGGGCGACGCCGTGGCCCACGTGGGCGACCTGACCCGGCTGTCCCTTGCCGCAGTTCGGCGTCCCCCACACCCTCCAGTGGTCGACGTTACAGACCGCGTCGCAGGAGCCCCAGAACTCGGGGGTGATGCCGGTGTAGATCGCGTTCTTCAACAGGCGGACCATCCGGCCGTGACGGATCTCGTAGGCGATCTCGGTGCCGAACTGGAAGTTGAGCCGCTTGTCGTCGATGGACCAAGACCGGTTGGTCTCCATATAGATGCCGTGCTCCGTGTCGGCGATCAGGTCGTCGAAAGTCCACTCCCCCGGCTCCAGGTTGATGTTGGTCATCCGGATCAGGGGGATGCGGTTCCAGCCGGAGGCGCGCATCGCTCCGCCGGAGCGGGCCCTCTCCGGGTCTTCTCCCCGCATCTTCGCCAGTTGGACCGCCGTCTCCCGCGAGGTCAGATAGCCGACGAAGATCCCTTCCCGCACCAGGGGAACCCGCTGGGCGGGCACGCCCTCGTCGTCGTAGCCGAAGGTCCCCAGCCCACCCGGCACCGTCGCATCGGCCGTCAGGTTGACGACCGGGGAGCCGTAGCGGAACGCCCCCAGTTTGTCCGGGGTGAGGAAACTGGTGCCAGCGTAGGCCGCCTCGGCCCCCAACACCCGGTCCAGTTCCGTGGGATGGCCGCAGGATTCGTGGACCTGGAGGGCCAGCTGAGTGGGGCCGAGGATGAGGGTTGTCACCTCACAGGGGCACGGGTCGGCCGTGAGGAGGGCCACCGCCTCGCTGGCGATCCGCTCCGCGTTCCCCGGTAGGTCCATCGCCTGCACGATCTCCCACCCCCCGGTCCGCTGGTCGCGGCCGAAGGAGTTGGGGTAAGATCGCTGCTGAATCTCCGTCTCGTCCACCGCATAGGCGACGATCCCCCCACCCACCTCGGTAATCTCCTGCTCGATGTAGGAGCCCTCGGTGCTGGCGAAGGTCTTCCGCTCCCGTTGGGCGACCAGGTTACCCCGGGCCACCCGGACCCCCTTGACTCGCCGCATCGCCTCATCGGCCGCCAACAACAGGGCCAGTTTCTCCTCCAGGGAGACCCCGAAGGGATCGATCTCGAAGGGAGTGCGGTACGTGTCCACGTGGACCTCCGGGGGGCCCAGGTCCACCGGCTCCTTGCCGACGGTCGCACTGGCCTGGGCGATGGCGACCGCCTCCGCCGCCACCCGCTGCACCTCCTCTCGAGTCAGACGGGAACTGGAGGAGAACCCCCAGGCCCCGTCGGCGACGACCCGCACGCCGAAGCCCACGGTTTCGTGCTCTGCCAGCAGGTCGACGGCTCCGTTCCGCACACTGACCTGCTGGACCCGGCGGTGGACGATGCGGATGTCGGCGTAGGTCGCGCCCTTCGCCCGGGCCGTGTCCAGTGCCAGATCGGTCCATTCCTTCAAGACGCACCTCCCTCAAGGATACAGGTCAGGATACAATCCGCGATCGACAATCCGCAACCACTAAAGCCCTGGGAACCCCTCCAGCGTGCCTGTCAGACTGTAGCGGAGCAGGTCGATGCCCCCGATAAGCAGAATGGACAAGGTGAAGCCGAGGAGGATAGGGACCAGCGCCTCCCGGCACCGCCGGTACCGGTTCTCCCATCCCAGCGTCATAACGACCAACACGGTGTTCACCCCGGTGAGCATCGCCAGCACCCCGGCGGCGCTCAAGAGGGCCAGGGGGTAGAGGAGCGGAGGCCACCGGCTCCAGACTAGAAGGGCCATCCCCCCTCCCATCGACAGCAGCAGGCCCAGATCGCGCCAGGTGTGGACCGAAGGTTGAGGGGAAGGATCGGCACACAGGCTGAAGTTGATGGTCGGCCAGAGGATGCTGCTGATGGTGATGCCGGTGAGCGTGCCGGTCGCCAGCCGAAGCCACTGCTGAGGCTGATAGAGGAACGGCCGTCCCAGGCTCATACTCATATACGAGTTGAAGCCGTCGAAACCCCACAGGGCAACGAACCCCAGCATCACGGCCAGAATCGGGGCACGGGGGAACCCGGCTGCGCGGCGACGCCTCAGGACCACGGCCTGGCCAATCAGACCGGAGAGAGCACCGAGGAAGGTGCCGCTGCATCGGGCACAGAGGGGCAGTTGCCGCCCGGCGATGAAGAAGGAATGGGAGGGGATACGGTGACAGACGGCGTATCCCACCATATCGGCCTTTTCCAGCAGCCCAGCCGGCGTGAGTAGGAGGAACAAGCCCAGGACGACGCTGGCGATGAAGAGGGTCCAACGGGTCTGTCGGGGAGAATGTGCCAACCTGTGTTTGGGTCGTCTTTCATCCATCGGTGCAAATTATACGGCAGATAGGCATAGTGGCAAATGGGCAAGCCTGCACCGGTTCAGTAGATAGTGTCGTCTCCCCCCTCCCCCACCGCCCGCGGGGAGAGAGCGGCAGGAGCGAGGGTCAGATGGAACACCGCTCTCCCCTCGCCCTAACCCACAAAACCGATACAGGCCAACGGGCGCGCTTCAGTTTGGGGACAAAGGGGTCGTCGGCCCTCACCCCCCACCGGCCCGCCGCTGGCGGGCCCCTCTCCCACCGTGGGGAAGGGGAGGGGGGGCGTTCGAGCCCTTCTCAGTCTGCCCCTATTCCGAAGCACACCCCGGGCCGGCGTAGAGGTTGCCCTTTTAAGACTTTTGTGGTAGGATATATGGCGCGTGGTGGGTGTGGCCTAAGGGTTAAGGCACCTGGTTGTGGCCCAGGAGATTGTGGGTTCGAGTCCCACCACTCACCCCTGACGGCCGGGGCGCACCCGGCCTGTTTCATAAACGCCCCCGTAGCTCAATGGGACAGAGCGCCGGACTTCGAATCCGTAGGTTGCGCGTTCGAGTCGCGCCGGGGGCGCCTGGACCAGAGGAGGAAGGCCGGTGGCGAGAAGCAGATCGACCATCCGGGCCTTCCTCCCTGTTCTTCTCCCTCACACCGGCCGAAACTGCGCAACCGTTCCGCTGCCGGTCTGGCGATGAGCATCTTTCAAC
>DROW01000200.1 GCA_011388675.1 Chloroflexota bacterium
CCGGGCCCTCCGCCGGTCTGCATCCGGCCGGGGACGACGAAGAGGAGGTTGGTGCCGATGCCCTGGAACTGCTCGGTCACGTACACCTGCACCCCCCGGCCGGCCGCCATCAGGGTGATGACCGCCGCGACGCCGATGACGATCCCCAGCATCGTCAACGCCGACCGCAGTTTGTTCGCCATCAGGGCACGCAGGGCCACCCGGAGGCTTTCCAGCAGGTTCATCGCCCTCCCTCCTCGGCCGGATCGGCCACCAGCGGCTCCGCCACCGGTTCCACCCCCGTGATCCGACCGTCGTACAGGTGGAGGATGCGGGAGGTGTGACGCGCGATCGTCGGGTCGTGGGTGACCAGCACGACGGTGATCCCTCGCTCCCGGTTGAGCCGCTGCAGGAGGGCCATCACCTCGCGGCCGGATTTGCTATCCAGGTTGCCCGTCGGCTCGTCGGCCAGGATGATGGAGGGATTGTTGACCAGCGCGCGGGCGATGGCCACCCGCTGCTGCTGCCCGCCGGAGAGTTCGGTGGGGGTGTGGTGGAGGCGATCCCCCAGGCCGACCGCCTCCAAAGCCTCCCGCGCCCGACGCAGCCGCTCCGCCCGCCCGACCCCGGCGTAGATCAACGGCAGCGTCGCGTTCTCCAGCGCGGTCGTCCGCGGCAGCAGGTTGAAGGTCTGAAAGACGAAGCCGATCTGCCGGTTGCGGATCTCCGCCAGCCGGTCGTCGTCCAACTGCCCCACCTCCTCTCCGTCTAACCAGTAGGAGCCGGAGGTGGGAACGTCCAAGCAGCCGATGATGTTCATCAGGGTGGACTTGCCCGAGCCCGAGGGGCCCATAATGGCGACCATCTCCCCGGGCATCACCTCCAGCGAGACCCCCCGCAGGGCGTGGACCTCCACCTCGCCCATCTGGTAGACCTTGGTGACGTCCTGGATTTGAATGAGCGGACGGTCCATCCCTACCTCCTGGAGCCGCCGAAGAGGCCGCCGGTTTCCTCCCGGACGAGGACGAGGACGTCGCCCTCCTCCAGACCCTCCAGTACCTGGCTGTACCCCTCGTAGCGGATCCCGAGGCGGACGTCTACCCGTTCCAGGCCACCGTCGGCGGTCCGACGGTAGACGTAGGGCTGCCCGGTGGTCTGGTCCACCCGGACCACCCAGTTGGGGATGATCAGTTGGTCGGTCAGTTCTTCCACCAGGATGACGGCGGTGGCGGACATCCCGGCCCGCAGGGGGGCGTCGGTGGGGTCGAGGGCGATGACCACCGGGTAGGCGACCGCACCTTCCTCCAGGGTCGCCGCCGGGCCGATCCGCTCCACCGTGCCGGTGAGGGTGAGATCGGGCAGGGCGTCTACCGTGATCTCCGCCGGCAGGCCGACCTCCAGCCGGGCCACGTCGATCTCGTCCACGGTGACGGAGAGGTGAAAGGAGGAACTGTTCACCAGGCGGACGGCGGGCGCGCCAACGGCCACGTTCTCACCGACGGCAACGTTGACCGCCGCCACCACCCCGTCGAAGGGGGCGACCAGTGTCGCGTTCTCCAGGTCGGACCGGGCTTTCTCCAGGGAGAGCCGGGCTGCCTCCACCTCCAGTTGGGCCGCCTCCAGATCCAGCGGGTCCGCCCCCTCCTGCAGTTGGTGGAGCCGATCCAGC
>DROW01000201.1 GCA_011388675.1 Chloroflexota bacterium
GGCTGCTCGACTGGGGGAAGGGGTGGGGATCTCCTTTGAAGTGGACCCCCAGATCCTGGGCGGGCTGGTCGTCCGCGTGGGAGATCGCGTCATCGACGGTAGCTTCGCCGGGCAATTGGAGCAACTCCGGGAGACCCTGGCGTAAGTCTGCACGGGCAGGATTTCAACCGCAGAGGGCGCAGAGGACGCAGAAGTCCATAAACTCCTTGCGTCCTTTGCGTTCTCTGCGGTTACAATTACGAACCACAGAGACGCAGAGGGCACAGAGATTTCTCAAGTTCTAAGAGCCTCTGCGTCCTCTGTGTCTCTGTGGTGGGCTGAGTGAGACACGATGCGCCTCGTTCGGCTGTTGGACGCACTACCCACCGTGCTGGGCCGGGTGGGTCCCGATGTGGAGGTCTCCGGCATCCAGGCCGACTCCCGCCGCGTCCGCCCCGGCGACCTCTTCGTCGCCATCCCCGGCGTCAACGTGGACGGCCACCGGTTCATCCCCCAGGCTCTGGAGGAGGGAGCCGTGGCGGTGGTGGGGGAACGTCCGCCGGAGGATCTACCCGACCTCCCCTGGGGGTCCTTCACCTACGTCCGCGTCCCCGACGCTCGGGAGGCCTGGGGCTGGCTCTGCGCCGCCTGGGAGGGGTTCCCCTCCCGTCGGATGACCGTCATTGGCGTCACCGGCACCGACGGCAAAACGACCACCGCCACGCTGATCCACGCCATCCTCCGCGCCGCTGGCTTCAACGCCGGCCTGGTCACCACCGTTGCCGCCCGCATCGGCGGGGAGGAGATCGACACGGGCCTCCACACCACCACCCCCGACCCCCCCGACCTCCAGCGATACCTGGCCCGGATGGTCGAGACTGGCGCGACCTACGCCGTCCTGGAGGTCACTTCCCACGGACTCGCCCAGCACCGCGTGGCGGGCTGTGATTTCGACGTGGCGGTGGTGACCAACATCACCCACGAGCACCTGGACTTCCACGGGACGCTGGAGGCGTACCAGGAGGCGAAGGCCCGGCTCTTCAAGGGATTGACCGCCTCGTTCCGCAAGCCCGGTGTGCCGAAGGTGGCGGTGCTAAACCGGGACGACCGTTCCTTCGGGTACCTCTCGCCCATCCCGGCCGATCGGCAGGTGACCTACTCCGTGGGCGGCGAGGCGGACGTGGTCGCCTGCGACGTGGTGTACCGGCCCGACGCGACCCGGTTCACGATCCGGCTGCCGGAGGGCAAGGTGGAGATAGAGACCCCGCTGGTGGGGGCCTACAACGTGAGCAACGTCCTGGCGGCGGCGGCGACGGCGGTGGGGCTGGGCCTGAGCCCGGAGGCCATCACGAAAGGCGTAGCCTCCGTCCGGGGGGTGCCGGGACGGATGGAGCGCATCGACGAAGGGCAGGACTTTCTCGCCATTGTGGACTTCGCCCACACGCCGAACGCGCTGGAGCAAGCGCTGCGGACGGCGCGGCAGATGGCCGAGGGGCGGGTGATCGTCGTCTTCGGTTGCGCTGGGCTGCGGGACCGGGAGAAGCGGCCGTGGATGGGGCGGATCGCGGCGGAGTTGGCGGATGTGGTGGTGCTCACCGCAGAGGACCCCCGCACGGAGAATCTCGACGAGATCATCGGGGCCAGCGCGGCGGCGGCCCAAAAGGCGGGGAAGCGGGAGGGGGTGGACCTTTTCCGGGTGCCCGACCGGGGAGAGGCGATCCGACTGGCCTGCCAGATGGCCCGCGCAGGCGACGTGGTCATCGCCTGCGGCAAAGGGCACGAGCAGTCGATGTGCTTCGGCACGACGGAGTATCCCTGGGACGACCGGGAGGCGATGCGACGGGCGCTGCGAGGGGAGACGCTCGACACGCTCCCTACTGCCTGTCGAGGGGGTGGCGCAACGAATGGGGCAACGACAACGAATAGGGGAACGAATTAACGAATCAGCGAGTCGGCTGTTCTGCATCCTGCTTCTTGTTTCCTACCTCGTCCTTGCCACCCTCTACGCCGTCTACACCCCACCCTGGCAGGTCCCCGACGAGCCGGCCCACTACAACTACGTCCGTACCGTGGCCGAGGAGGGGCGTCTGCCGGTGATGGAGCCGGGGGATTACGATCAGGTGTACCTGGAGCGGCTCACCGCAGAGAAGTTCCCCCCCGACCTCTCCATCGCGTCGCTGACCTACGAGGACCACCAGCCGCCCCTCTACTACCTGTTGGCCGCACCGGTCTACCTCCTCTTCGACGGTGCGCTGCTCCCCCTGCGGCTGTTCTCCGTGCTCCTGGGCGCGGGGGTGCTGATGACCGCCTGGGGCGTGGTCCGGTCGTTGTGTCCCGACCGGCCCGGCGTGGCCCTGGTGGCGGTCGGGCTGATCGGTTTCCTGCCCCAGCACCTGGCGATGATGGCAGGGGTGAACAACGACCCGCTGGCGGAACTGATGGTGGGTACGTCGCTGTGGATGGCGGTCCGGTATGTGCAGGGGAGGGGCGACGGGCGGCGGTATCTCCTGGGCTGGGGCGCTCTCCTCGGGCTGACGGTGGTAACCAAGACGACGGCTTACGTCGCGCTGCCGGTGTCGCTATTGGTGGTGGGCCTGCGGGCGTGGGAGGAGGGAGGGCAGTGGCGGGGCCTCGCCCGTCGGGTCGGGTGGATGGTGTTGCCGATGGTGCTGATCGCCGGGCCGTGGCTGGTCCGCAACGCGGCCCTCTACGGCTGGACCGATCCCCTGGGGCTGGCACGGCACAATGAGGTGGTCGTCGGTCAGCCGCGGACCGGAGAGTGGATCGCGCGGTACGGTTGGACTGGCTGGGCGGTCCGCTTCCTACGCACGACTTTCCAGAGTTTCTGGGGCCAGTTCGGCTGGATGGGGGTTCCGTTCCAGCCAGCGATCTACGCGGCACTGCTCCTTTTCTCCGGCCTGCTGGCAGGCGGGTTCCTGGGCTGGCTGTTCGACCGGCGTCGCCCGGCTCTGAGCGCGGGGCAACGGAAGGGGGCGTGGGTGCTGCTCACGTCGACCCTGCTGACGGCAGCGCTCTACCTTTTCTATAACCGGACCTTCGTCCAGCACCAGGGGCGGTACCTCTTCCCGGCGCTGATCCCGCTGGCGCTGGCCGCGGCGCTGGGGTTGGATTGGCTCCTTTCCGGGCGGGCGGTCCGGTGGGCGGCGGTGGCGTGTGGGGCCGTGGGCGTCGCGCTGAGCGCGTGGGGAGTGGTCCGTGGGGACCTGCCGCTGATCCCGATGGCGACGGCCTTCGGGCTGGCGGGCCTCCTCGGCCTGGCGGCATGGTCCCCACGGCGACGGGCGGCGGTCCAGGTGGTGCTGCTCGCCGGGCTGGCTGCCCTTGCTCTCTACGGCCTCTTCGGCGCGATCGTGCCCACGCTGGCGAGGTAGGCTACCCGTTCCGCTTCAGTTTCCCCGTCCGCTTGGCGTACCGCTCCCCCATCCGGAAGATCCACAGCCCCAGCGGGATGGCGACCGCTCCGGCCACCAGCAGCGGCCACAGATAAGGCCACAGGGCACCAGTCGGTGCGCCCTCCAGGACGGCCGCCCGCATCCCCTCCAGCACGAAGGTCGCCGGGGAGAGCCGGGCCAGCGGCTGGATCCAGGCGGGCAGGACCTCGATGGGGTAGTAGACTCCCGAGATGAGCAGGAAGACGGCCTGGACCACGTTGGTCATTTGGGCGCCCCGCTCCGGGAACAGCAGCGGCAGCACCGAGGCGACGATCCCCAGGCCGATGAACGACAGGCTCCCCGCCAGCAGCATCACCGTCGCCCCTCCCAGGTTCGCCCCGCTCAGGTCCAGGTGGAAGAACAGCGTTACCACTCCCAGGATCACGCCGGTGAAGATCAGGCTGTAGAGGATGGAGAAGATGGTCTGGCCGACCATATGGGTGAGCCGGGTGATGGGGGCCATAAAGGTGTACTCGATGGTCCCCTCCCACCGCTCCCAGGCGATCATCTCGCTGATGTTGTCGAAGACGATGGCCAGGAACCGCCAGACCAGGGTGCCGATGAGCAGGTAGAGGATCAGGTAGTCGGTATCCACCTCGACGCCGGAGATGGCCTCCATTCCCGCGCCGATGTAGGTGATGGAGAGGGTGGAAGCGACGGAGTAGGCCAGCCAGACCAGTTCCCATCCCCAGTATCGACGGACCAGGTTGAAATTGCGCTCTACGAAGGCGTAGGACGCGCGGATCTCACGGATCAGTTGAGCCATCGTTTTCCTCCTGCGTCATCGGCTTCCGCCAGACCGCGCTGGAGTGGAGGACGCGGAAGCCGACGCTTTCGTACAGCCGAAGCGCGCCGGTGGGGTTCTCGGCATCCACACCGAGGCACACCTCGGTCATCCCCCGGTCCCGGAACATCGCCAGGCTGCGCACCAGCAGGGCCCGGCCCAGCCCGCGCCCGCGCCAGGGTCGGCGGACGCCGAGGGTGTGGACGTAGCCCCGCCTGCGGTTGAATTTCCGGTTTTCCTCTTCATCGATCACGTTGATCGCCACGCCCGCCACCTTGTCCCCGTCCCAAGCCACCTGCCACAGGTCGGGGTTGAAGTGAGGGCGCGCCAGCCATTGCCGGTAGTCCTCCTCCGTGGACTCCGAGTATCCCCAGTGGTCGCGGAAGGCCTCGTCGATGGCCTCCCACACGGCGCGGTAGTGTTCCGGTTCCACTGGCCGAACCTCCAGGCCGGGCGGCAGAGGCGCGGGCGGGAGGTCGTCCAGCCGGTCGTGGATCATATCGTAGAAGTAACGGACCGGCCGGAAACCGCGCTTCCGTAGCCGCTCGATCCACGCCTTCTGTCGGTCGTCGGCGGAGGTGGAGAAGAAGCGAGGACCGTCGGGTGGATGGTCGGCCGCGATCTGGCGCAGGCGGTCTTCGCACCAATCCAGCATCGCTTCCCAGATCCCGCTCTTCCGCCATTCGGGAACGACGGCGACGTAGAGGCTGTAGATCCGGGCTCCGTTTGCCTCCTGCCACTGCCCGATCCGCCCGTACCCGACTGGCTCACCGTTCACCTCGGCGAGGATCGTGTCGCGCTGGGGGTCGAAGTCGCTCCGGGGGGTCAGCCAGTTGGCGACCCGTTCGGTGGTGACGACGTAGTCCAGCCCGTCCGCCTCGCCGCTCCGGTTGAGCACGTCGGCGACGATGGGGTGGTCCCCCTCATCCCGAACGGGACGGAAGACCAGGCCGGGGATCCCTAACCGGGCAGCGAATGTCTCCATTTTCACCTCTTCTGCCATCTTGACCTCCGCATCGGTGGGGGTGCGTCGCACCTCTCGATCACCTATGCCGTTCTGCACCACAGAGCCACAGAGAGCACAGAGGAACTCTGAATTTTGAGAGATGAACTCTGTGCCCTCTGCGCCTCTGTGGTTCTATGCCTCCCTGCGCCAGAGGGTCAGGTCGTTCTGGGGCTCGAAGCCACGTGCTCTCGCCAGGTCCCGTCCCTCCGGCTCCTCCAGCAGCAGGTCCACGTAGGCGAACCCCAACCGGGCCGCCAGGTGTTGCAGCGCTTCCACC
>DROW01000202.1 GCA_011388675.1 Chloroflexota bacterium
CTCCTCCTCGGCCCGCCGTTGCACGTCCAGCGGCAATTGGGCCGGCTCCTCGACATAGGCCTCGAACAGTCGGGTGATCACCCATTCCGCCTTCTTCTGCATCCGGATCACCCGCGGGTGGCGGTAGAGGTGGTGGTAGAGGAACTCCTTGAGTTCCCGGTTCATCCGTTCCGTCTCCGGCGAGAAGGCGACGACGTTCTCGGGCAGGCTGCGCAGATCCTCCACCGACTGGGGAGCGGCCGCCTCCAGCCGCCGGGCGGTCTCGGTGACGAGATCGGTGACCATCAGCCCGATGAAGCGACGGATGATCCGATGGCGGACCAGTTCGGTGAAGTGATTCTCCTCCCAACCGATGGACTCCTTCAGCCGCTCCCACCAGGCGATGCCCCGTAGGTCCCTGGGGGTGATCAGCCCAGAGCGGAGGCCATCGTCCAGGTCGTGGGCGTTGTAGGCGATCTCGTCGGCCGGATTGGCCAGTTGGGCCTCCAGCGTCCCCCGCTTCTCCGGCTCGAATCCCTCGGCGTCGGCTACGTCGTACTCCGTCTCGTGCTTGACGATCCCCTCCCGGACCTCCCACGTCAGGTTGAGCCCGCGGAACTCGGGGAAGCGATGCTCCAGATGGTCCACGATGCGCAGGCTCTGCCGGTTGTGGTCGAAGCCGCCGTGCTCCGCCATCAGACGGTTGAGAGTGATCTCTCCGGCGTGGCCGAACGGGGGATGGCCCAGGTCGTGGGCCAGGCAGATGGCCTCGATCAGATCCTCGTTGGCCCCGAGCGCGCGGGCCATCGTCCGCCCGATCTGAGCGACCTCCAGGGTGTGGGTCAGGCGGGTACGGTAGTAGTCCCCTTCATAGGTGATGAAGACCTGGGTCTTGTACTCCAGGCGACGGAAGGCGGTGGTGTGGAGGATGCGGTCGCGGTCCCGCTGGAACGCTGTCCGATAGGGGTGCTCGTCCTCGGGCACGGCTCGCCCCCGCGAATCGCGGCTCTTGAACCCGTAAGGAGCGAGGAAACGGGCCTCCCGCTCCTCGTATTCCTCTCGCGTGACCAGTCCCATCGTCGCCCCCTTTCCCGGATGGCAGGTATCTGCCGAAGTAGTCTAACATTCGGGAGAGGGATTGTCAAACCCCCTACCCCTCGCCCGTGAGCAGTCGCCTTCGCCGCACGCGGAAGAACCCCTCCGCCAGGCCCAGTTCGTCCAGGACCTCCTCAGGGCGGCCTGTCGCGCCCTCGCGGGCGGCTAGGACCATCCCGAGGACCACCGTGCCAGGCTGTTCCGCCTGGATCCACAAGCGATGGATCAGGGGGCGCAGGTCGTAGGGCCGCCCGCGCCGCTGGCGGGGCAGGCTCTGTGCCGCCAGCAGGCCGTCGATCCGCCGGTGGATCTCCTCCAGGGATCGCTCCGTCTCCACGACCACCTCGTATTCCGCCGCTCGCACCTGGCGGGGCAGGGCGGGCTCTCCCAGGTCCACCTCGTCGACCCGAACGACCTCCAGTCCCTCGGGCGCGGCGCGGGCCAGCGCGTCCCGAACAGCCTCGGGAGCGGTGGGTTCCACCAGCCAGATGTCCATCCACTCCGCGTCGGCGGCGAAGCCCACCGGCAGCGCAGCGCCGATCTGCAGGCGAGGCCGGGGGTTGAAGCCGCCCGAGTAGGAAAGGGGCAGTCCGGCCCGCCGGATCGTCCGTTCCCAAACCCGCATCTGCTCCAGGTTGGAGATGTATCGGAGCGGGCCGTCTATCCGGTAGGTGATTCGCAACCGTTGCCGTTTCGCCGTGGCCTCGATCAATGCGCCCCCCGATTCAGTTCGTAGATGATCCGCAGCCCGTGAAGGGTCAGCCAGGGGTCCACCACATCGATCACGTCGGTCTCCTGGGCGATGACCCCGGCCAATCCCCCGGTGGCGATGACGCGGGTCTCGGGCCCCAGTTCGGCCTTGAAGCGGGCGACCATTCCCTCGACAAGGCCTACATAGCCGAAGAGGAGGCCGGACTGGATGCTCTGCACCGTGTTTCGTCCGATGACCGAGGGGGGGCGTTTCAGTTCGACGCGGGGCAGTTTGGCGGTCCGCTCGAAGAGGGCCTGGGCGGCGATGCCGATGCCGGGGGCGATCGCCCCGCCCAGGTAATCCCCCTCGGCGGAGACGGCGTCGAAGGTGGTCGCGGTACCGAAGTCGACGATGCAGGCCGGGACGCCGTAGAGCGCCCGGGCGGCGGCTGCGTCCACGACGCGGTCCGCCCCCACCTCTTTGGGGTTCTCGTACCGGATACGGACGCCGGTCTCGACCCGCGCGTCCACCACCAGCGGGTCCCGCCCCAGGTAGTCCCGACACACCTGGACGAAGACAGGGGTCAGGGGAGGCACCACGCTGGCGATGGCGATTCCGGTTACGTCCTCCGGCTGGTATCCCCGATGGCGGAACAACTGGTCCAGCAGGATGCCGTACTCGTCCGGCATCTTGTCGTGGATCGTGCGGATTCGCCAGCGAGGCCCAAGGGCCTTCCCGTCGAACAGGCCAAAGGTGATGTTTGTGTTTCCGATGTCGATGGTTAACAACATTGGCTCTTCCTCCTCCCCACCCCTCTATAACATTTCGGCTGGGAGCGGGACGTTCTCCTGGTACCACTCCCAAAACCGCCGCATCCCCTCGGCCACGGAGGTAGTGGGGTTGTAGCCGAGCAGAGCGCGGGCCTTGGAGATGTCGGCGTAGGTGATGGGGGGCTCGCTGGGTGGAGCGGGTGGAGTGGTCATCCGGGCCGGCTTCCCCACCAGTCCCTCGATCAGTTCGACGAAGTCGGCCATCCGCACCGGCTCACCTCGGCCGAGATTGATCACCTCGTACCCCATCGGCCGATCCACCGCCGCCAGGACCCCCGCGACGATGTCGCCAATGTAGGTCCAATCCCGGTACATCTCCCCACCCTCGTACAGGGCGAACTCCCGGCCGTGGACGATGCAGTCGGTGATGTGGTAGGGCATCATATCGGGCCGGCCACGGGGACCGTAGACGGAGAAGAAGCGGAGGGCGGTGAAGGAAAGACCGAAGAGGTTGTGATAGGCGTGGCCCATCACCTCCCCGGCGATCTTCGTCGCGGGGTAAGGGGCCAGGGGGCGGCCCAGGGGATCGTCCTCCCGGAAGGGAAGCCGCTCCGTCCGCCCGTACACCGAGGAGGTGGAGGCGAAGACGAAGTGGGGCGTGCCGGCTTTGCGGACCCCTTCCAGCAGGTTCACCGTGCCGCGGATGTTGACCTCGACGTAGAGGGGGGCGCGCTCGATGGAGTAGCGCACCCCGGCCATCGCCGCCAGGTGGACCACGACGTCGAACCGGCCCTGGGCGCAGATTTGTTCCATTGCCTCGGCGTTCCGCAGGTCGACTTCGTGGAGGGTGAAGCGGGGATGGGAGAGGAACGGGGCGACGTTAGCCCGCTTGCGGGCAGGGCTGTAGTAGTCGTTGAAGTTGTCCAGCCCAACGACGGCATCACCCCGGGCGAGGAGCGCTTCGGCGACGTGGCTACCGATGAAGCCAGCGACACCGGTGACGAGGACGTGCATTAGGAACCCTCCAACCTCGGACGAGGTCGAACGAACCGCCCCACGATCTCCGTCGTCCTGCTAGGCCGGCCGAACGTCCTGGATGTTCAACTGGAGCCGTTCCTCCCCGGCCCACTCGTTGACCTGCAGGTGGTAGACGATGTCCACATAGTCCGGCAAATGGCCAGCCCAATCGCCCTGCCGGAAGGCGATGCCGTCCCAGACGATGCCCCCGTCGGAAAGGAGGAGTTTGAGGTGAACCCCGCCACTGCCGACGGCCCGCTGGCGGCGGACCTGGACGTGGCGGCTGAGGAACAGGGGCTCCGGGTTCCCCTCGCCGAAGGGGCGGAGGGCCTGCAGGGCTTTCCAAACCTGCCCGTTCATCTCCCGCAACGGCACCTCTGCGTCGACCTCAAGGGTGGGCGTAAGGTCGACGTCCTTCAGCGCTTTCTCCGCCAGATCGGTCAGCCGGGCTTTCAACTTGGGGAGGTCCGCCGTGCGGGCGGTGAACCCAGCGGCGGCGCGGTGGCCTCCGTACCGAAGCAGGAGGTCAGCGCAGGCGTCCAGCGCCCGGGTGATGTGAAACTCGGGAATGGAGCGGGCCGAACCCCGACTTTCCGTTTCCCCGCGCTCGACGACGACGGCGGGGCGATAGAACTCCTCGGCCAGGCGAGAGGCGACCAGGCCGACAACGCCGGAGAGGAAGGAGGAATCGGCGACGAAGAGCAGAGGGCGGTCGGCTCCTTCGGCAAGGACGGCCGCCCGCGCCTTCTCCAGTGCCTCGGTAGTCAGTTGTTGCCGCTGCCGGTTCAGGTCGTCTAATTGCTGGGCCAGTTGCATCGCCTCGCCGGGGTACCGGACGGTGAGCAACTGGTAGGCGATCTTGGCGTGGGCGATCCGTCCGGCGGCGTTGAGCCGGGGGGCCAACACGTATCCGATGGTCATCGCGCTGACCTCCCCCCGGTGGGTCCCGCTCAGCCGCATCAGCGCGTCCAGGCCGGGGCGAGGGGCGGTGTTGATCCGTTCCAGCCCCCGGATGACGAGGGCACGGTTCTCTCCGGTCAGCGGGGCGAGGTCGGCCACCGTGCCCAGGGCCACCAGGTCGAGGAGTTCCTCCTCGTCAAGGGGAGTGCTCTTCGGTAGCGGCACACGCCGGTTGACCCGGAGCAACGCCTGGGCCAGTTTGTAGGCCAGGCCGACGCCCGCCAGGTGGGCGTAGGGGTAAGTGCAGGCGGGATGGCGAGGGTTCACCACCGCAGCGGCCTCCGGCACCCGCGGGCCGAGCGTGTGGTGATCTGTGATGATCACCTCCATCCCCAACCGTCGGGCGTAGGCCACCTCCTCGGGGGAACGGATCCCACAGTCCACCGTGATCACAAGGCGAGCCCCCCGGCGGGCCAGTTCGGCCAGCGCCGACGGGTTGAGGCCGTACCCCTCCTCGACCCGATGGGGAATGTAAGGGTAGGTCTCCCCACCCAACGACCGAAGGGTCAACACCAAAAGGGCCGTCGCAGTGATGCCATCGGCGTCAAAGTCGCCGTACACGACGATGGGAACGCCCGCCCGGATCGCCTCCCGGATGCGGGCCACAGCCCGATCCATCCCCCGCAGACGAAAAGGATCGTCCAGATCGAAGGGACCGTTGAGGAAGGAAAGGGCTTCTTCTGGTTGCACCAGGCCTCGGTTGTACAACACTTGTGCGACCAGGGGGTGGACCTCCGGCAGGCGATTGCGGTAGGATTCGGGGGCCGGGGGAGCGATCCGCCAGCGTTTGGCTCGAGGCGGCACGACGATACAACCTCCTGGGCGGCAATGAGAGCGTGTCGAACGGACGATGGCAGGGCAAGAAAAGCCCCTCCGTCAGGAAAATCGGGGGCACCCAATGTGTCCCCGCCAGTGGTGCCCTGGCGTGGCGTTCCTGTAGGGAGGGGCTATCCGCTAAACGTTGGGAAGGATTAGATCCACCCCTGGTTCTTGCAGAAATCGGTGAGCCAGGGAATGGTGACCCACTCGCCCTGGTACGCCTTCACGGCCAGGTAGATGGCGTAGATCATCCAGGCAACACCCACGAAGCAGCCGACGACGACAAAACTAAGGATGAGGCTGAGGACCCAGCTGACGACCGCCAGGGCGAGGGATTGGACGGCGTGATATTTGATGAAGGGCCGCTGTTTCTTGTCTTCCAGCAGCAACACGACGATAGCGACCGGCCAGAACAGCCAGCTGAGCAACGCCCACAGTTTATCGTCGTCTGTGATCTCGGGGGTGGTTTGTACGACTTCCTCGGCCATAGTTTCTCTCCTTTCCATAAATATGGAGAATGAACTCGTCTACGAGCGTACATCTATTGTAGTGCTTTTATGAGGGCTGTCAAGCGCGCGACGCGCCCCGGGTTGGGGCCGTGGCTTGGCGACGGGCCGCGGCCAGTTCCCACACGACGACCAGCGGCACAGCGATGAAGATCGAAGAGTACGTGCCGCTGAGCATACCGACCAGCATCGTGGAGATGAAAGGCCGGATCGTCTCACCGCCGAAGAGGATGATGGCGATCATCACGAAGATGGCGTTCAACTGCGTGGCGAGCGACCGGTGGATAGTCTCCAAAATAGATCGGTTGACCACCCGCTCGAACGGCTCCCCTCGGTAGCGCGGGAGGTTCTCCCGGATACGGTCGAAGACGACGATGGTATCCTGCACGGAGAAGCCGCTGACAGTGAGAATGGCGGTCAGGAACAGCGCGTCCACCTCCCACCCCTGCAGCACGCCCATCAGGGCATAGAAGCCCAGGGCGATCAAAATGTCGTGGATCATCGCGATGATCGCCGCCGCACCGTAGCGAAAGGCGTGGGGGACCCGACGGAAGGACCACCAGATGAAGACCAGGATGATGAGAGAAGCCACCAGCACGGCGATCCCGGCCGCCTGGGTGACCTCAGCGCCGACGATGGGGGAAACCGTCTCGTAGGTCAGCAGGTTCCGATCCAGCGGCGCGACCCGCGTCTCCAGGTCGTCCAGGATGGCCTGGACCTGCTCGGACGTTGCCTCTTTAGTACGGATCTGCCAGGTGTACTCCTCCGGCCGTCCCAGCCGCTGCACGATGGCCTCGTCCAGACCGTGATCCGCGAAGACTTGTCGGATGGCTGTCTCGTCGGCGGGGGCCTTGAAATGGACGACGAAGAGACTCCCGCCAGTGAAGTCGATACTCAGACGAACCGGGGTCCCAAACTGCACCTGGCTCACGATCATCGCCGCGATGCCCAACAGGATGGCGATGGTGGAGCCGATGAAATACCAGCGGCGCTTTTCGACAATGGTGAACATATCTTCCTCCTAAACCCCCAGCAGCCACCGCCGGGAGCGGATCCATTCTCCCGCCAGATGGAAGACCGTTCGGATGAAGGTGCGGGTGGCGACAACGGCGGTGAAGATGTTGATCACTGTGCCGATCGCCAGGGTGATGGCGAACCCCTTGACCATACTGGCGCCGAAGTTGGTGCCGAAGAAGTAGAGGACGGCGCAGACGATGAGGGTGGAGATCTGCGAATCCCGGATCGACGTCCAGGCCCGCTCGAACCCGGCCTCGATCGCCGTGCGCAGGCTCCGGCCGACGCGCAATTCCTCCTTCATCCGCTCGAACACCAGGATGTTGGCGTCCACGGCCATACCGGCCGAGAGGAGGAACCCAGCGATCCCCGGGAGGGTCATAGTGACGGGAGCCAGTTTGTAAATGGCGAGGTTCAACAAAGCGTAGATGATCAGGGCAACGTCGGCCAGGCTGCCGGGGAGCCGATAGTAGACCAGCATAAAGAGCAGCACCACGGAGAGACCGATGATGCCGGCGCGGATGGACCGCTGTACGGAGATCTCACCCAGCGTCGGCCCCACTGTGCTGATCGTCTCCACCCGCAGGGGAACGGGCAACGCGCCGTAGTGCAACTGGATGGCCAGGTTGCGCGCCTCCTCGTAGGTGGCGTCACCCAGCCGGATCGTCCCCCGCCCGTCGGGGATGGCCGACTCAATGACCGGGCAGGAGAGCACCCGCTTGTCCAGCACGATGCACAGGGGATAGTACCCCCTCTGCCCCGGCGGCGGGGCGTGGGCAGCGGTGAACTCGGCGAAGACTTTGGCGGCGTCCGGCTTCAACTGGAAAGGTATCTCGTACTGGTTGGTCTGGGTGCGGTTCAACCCCACCTGCTCCAACCCCGCCCCGGTGAGGATCGTCCGGTAGACGGGCGAGCCGGACGTCGCGGTGACCGGCGAGGTCTGCGTCATCGCAGACGTGCCGGTCGGGGCGGTCGTGGCAGTCAACGGGAGGGTCGTCGTCAGAGAAGCCCCGGGGGTCACGGTGAAGGTCGCCGTCGGGGCGACCGCTCCACCGATCCGGGGCGGGCCGAGGGTAGTCGTGACCACCGTTCCCGGCGGCAGGAAGGCCCCGCCGGTGTCGATGAACTCCAGGAGCGCTGTGCCCCGGATGGTCTCCACGGCCAGTTCCGGATCTTCGATACCCGGTAGTTCGACGATGATCCGGCGGTCCCCCTGGGCCTGAACCACGGCCTCGGTGAGGCCCAGGCTGTTGACCCGGTCCTCCACGATCCGGCGGGCCGTCTCCATTGCTACCGGATCCACCTCTTGGCCCGGCGGCAGGTCGGCGGCCAGAAGCACCTTAAGCCCCCCCCGCAGGTCGAGCCCGTACCGGATCTCGATGTCTCGTGCTTTTTCAGGTCGCCAGAACAGTAGGTTTTCAAACCACGTCGGGTGGTCGATGTTCAGATCGATGAACAGGGCCAGCCCGGCGAGGAGGAGGATGAAGATCAGCAGGACGACGTCTCGTTTGTTCATCTGTGCCCACCTTGGCTGAGATACGGCGCGATTATAATCAAGGGGAAGGCTTCTGTCAACCCCCACCCCGGTGGGTTAGGGTGATCGCATTGTTGCGCAGGGAGGATGTCGGTTGCCTCCCTCCCCGGTGTTGCTGAACTGCGACAATCTATTTGTCCAACCGCAGAGGCGCAGAGGACGCAGAGTTGCCCAAGGATTTCTTATAACGTCTCCGCGTTCTCTGCGTCCCTGCGGTGAGTTCGGCCACCGCCCACCAGCAACACTCCAGGGGGAAACTACCAGGATGTCGCTTTGTCCCCCAACCCCACCCCAAAAGGCCTGGTTGCGCTTGACAACTCGCTACGAGTGTCTATAATAACGGTATGAAGGTGCTCTGGCTAGGCGAAAGGGATCCTTATCTGGCCGACGTCGCCCTGGTCGTGGGCGGGAGCATCCTGCGCCGAGGCTAAGAAAGCGCCGAC
>DROW01000203.1 GCA_011388675.1 Chloroflexota bacterium
CAGAATCAACACCGCGCACTACCTGGGCGATCTCTACGACTATCCCGGTGGGGGGCCCGCCCTGGCGATGCGCACCGTCGAGTACAACCTGGGCGTCCCCATCCACCACTACGTCCGGCTGAATTTCCAGGCTTTTATCGAACTGGTGGATCGGATCGGGGGGATCGACATTTACGTAGAAGAGGAGATCAACGACCCCACCTATCCTTCCAACGACCCGGCCGATCCCTACGGCTACGACCCCCTCTACATCCCGACGGGGTGGGTTCATATGGACGGCGAACTGGCTCTGAAGTACGCCCGCACCCGCCACTCCCCCGGGGGGGACTTCGACCGGGCGCGGCGGCAGCAGCAGGTGATGCGGGCCATCCTGGAGAAGGTAACCCGTCTCGACCTCCTGCCCCAACTGGTCTCCCAGGCTCCTGAACTGTGGGTTACCCTCAACGATTCCGTCAAGACGGACCTGCAACTGGACGAGATCGTCAGCCTGGCCTACCTGGCGACCCAGATTCCCGAGGAGAACATCCGCACGGCGGTCATCGGCGAGGAGTGCACGATGTTCTGGACCACCCCCGACGGTCAGCAGGTGCTGGTCCCGATCCGAGATTGCGTGCGCCAGGTGCGGGATTCCGTCTTCGCCACGCCGGTCACGCCGTCCCCCAGCGAGGACCTCTCGACCCAATTGACCCAGGAGGCGGCCACGGTCGAGGTCCAGAACGGGACCGGTACGGCGGGCCTGGCTCATTCCACCGGCGAGTTCCTCCGCGACCACGGGATCAACGTGATCAGCGAGACCAACGCCGACCGGTTCGACTACGCCGAGTCCAGGATCTACGTGTACACGGGCAAGGAGCGGACCGCGGAGGCCATTGCCCAGTTGCTGAACCTGCCCCCGACGGCGGTGGTGGCGGTTCCGGCCGGGCAGGCCGAGGTGGACATCGTGGTGGTCCTGGGTGCGGACTATCAATCGGGCGCTCCGTCCCCTACCCCCACTGTCCCATCACCCTAGGAGGGTCCTCGGATGGCTACCGTTCGCTGCTGTGTGGTCGGAGCCACGGGTTTCATCGGTGGGCAGATCGTCCGTGCCGCCCTCGCTCGGGGGTGGATCGTTCGTGCGGTCCGTCGCCGCCCGAACGCTGTGGGCGCGCTGGAGGACGTGGCCGACCAGGTCGAGTGGGTCCAGGCCGACCTGAGCGACCCGGCCTCACTGATTCCTGCCTTTCGCGGCTGCCCTCTCCTATTTCACGCCGCTGCCTACTATCCCCGTGGGGAGCGCGATCCCTGGAAGGCGGTTCGCCACGGGGTAACCGGGATGCGCAACCTCCTTTCCGCCGCTGCCGCGGCGGGAGTCAAGCGGGTCGTTTACACCAGCAGCCTCTCCACGGTCGCCCCGCCGAAAGGGCCCGACCGGTGGGCGAACGAGGAAGACCTCTACCTGCCCGGCTCGGTACGATTGCCGTACTTCGAGGTCAAATGGGCGATGGAGGCGGAGGCGCTGCGGGCCAACGCGGAGGGATTGCCGGTGGTCGTCGTCATCCCCAGCGCGGTCATCGGCCCTGGGGACGTGAAACCCACCACGTCCAGCCTCCTGTTGATGGTCGCTAAGCGGCGGCTGCGCTGGATCGTGGAAGGCCGCTTGAACGTAGTGGACGGACGGGATCTGGCGATAGGGCACATCCTGGCGGCGGAACGGGGCCGCCCTGGGCGACGGTACATCATCGGCGGGCACAATATGACCATCCGCGAGATGGTGACGGCGATGGCCGAAGCCGCTTCCGTCCCACCTCCGCGCCGCACCCTGCCCGTCGGCCTCGTCGAGTGGCTGGGGCGGGTAGGGCATCGACTTGGCCTGCCCGCCGCCGCTCAACTGCAGGCGATCCGGCACTGGCAGCCGCTGGATACCTCCCGGGCCCGCCAAGAACTGGGACTGCCATCCCCCCGTCCGTTCGAGGAGACCTGCCGGGATACGGTGGCCTGGTTCCGCGCCCACGGCTACCTGAAGCCGGTCGAGGAGTAGCCGAGGAGGCTGGTCGATGTTCGGGGAATGGCTGAAGCGAACGAGTGATTTCCTGGCCCGCGTACCGGCGTTGCCGACGCTGATCGGGATCGGCCTGATCCTGTTGAACTTCCTGTTTCAACTGCTCCCCCGCTGGCCCGTGATCGGCTGGATGGCGGAGGTGAACTGTCTGCTCCACCTGGGGATCGTGCTCAGCCTGATCGGGCTGCTCCTCATCCGCACGTTGTAACACCCCTTGGCCGATCAAGCGCTGCTCTTGGCTACCGTTCCTCCGCCACGATCACCACCGGGACAGGCACCAGCGAGTCCACCACAACGGGAGCCTCACCCGCCGCCAGGTAGAGGCCGGAGGACTGCCCACCGTCCAGGTTCAACGCCACGTCGATCCCCAGGTCGGACGCCGCAAGCCAGCGAGAAAAGGCGTGGAGGGTCAGATACCCCCGCTGAGCGATGAGGAAAAGGACTCGGCCCTCGACGTCCTGGGCCACCGCGGTGCGCCGGGCGGGGAGGTCTTGGGGATCGGGGGGAAAGCCCACCACCCCACCAGGCTTGACCAACACCGGGAACGACTGGACCGCCTCCAGGAGCATCTCGTTCGGGTCGTAGGGCCTCGTCGCCAGCCAGCGCACCTCCACCCTTCCCCCCGGCAGCACGGCAAACATCCCGGCGAAGTCCCCATAGGAGGTCCCGAACACTTCCCCCCCACTTACCACGAGGCCCGTAGCATAGTATTCGGGGGTGAAGTAGCCACCGTTGACCACGAGGAGGGGCGAGCGCTCCTTCTCTACCGCAGCCCACTCGAGGACCCTTTTCCCTGTTCCAGGGGTGTAGAGCACACGGAAACGGACGCGATCGGGGTCGAGGCGGACGATCAGGACCCGCTCGATCACGTCGCCTGTGGGAAGGTCGACCTGACGGAACGCCACCCCCGATTGCCGACCGGCTATCCAGCCGGTGTCGCTCGGCTCGGGGGTAAGGGACGGGGTGACGGGCAAGGTGGGGGAGGGGGAAGGGGTGGGGGTGAAGGTGGGTGTCGGCGCGTTGCAGGCCAGCGTCGCCACTCCGACCAGTACGACGAGGGCGAGATAGAGAAGGGAGCGCGGGACAGAAACGCCGGGGGGATCAAGGAGAGTTAAAGGGAAGAATCGCCTTCGCATTTCTCCGCCACGGTCATAGGGCCATCGCGCTTTTCACGCGGAAGAGGGACCCGCCCCCGCGGTCCGGCTTCAGCAGAAAGGCACCCCCGCGGGGGTGCCTCGATCTTGTAGCCGGACAGGCTGATCCCCTAAACGGCACAGGACGAGTGAGGAGGCTGCGCCTAGAAGGGGATTTCTTCCTCTTCTTCTACGACGGGCGTCTCTTCGGGCTCTTCGAGCGGGGCGGCTTCTCCGGCACGCCCCAGGAAGCGGACATTGAGGGCCACCACCTCGTAGGAGGCCCCCACCGTCCCGTCCTGGCGGGTGAAAATGCGGGGATTGCCGCTCTCGTCCGGCCGCAAGCGACCCTCCACTAGGACGGCCCGCCCTTTACTCAGATACTGGTTGCAGACCTCGGCTTGCTTCCCGAAGACGGAAATCCGGAACCAGACGGTCTCTTCCCGCTGATTCCCCTCCTGGTCCGTCCATCGCCGGTTGGTCGCCACGGAGAAGTTCGTAACCGGCGTGCCGTTGGGCAGGTAGCGCATCTCCGGATCCCGCCCAAGATACCCCGCGATGATGATACGGTGAAACATAGATTGCCTCCTTGCTGTATTGTAGGGAGCGTTGTCGGCTACGCGGTCTATAGTACCGCAAGGTAAGAAAAAAGTCAATCGGAACTAACTTGCCGATTGCCGGCGCAACAGCAGGAACCGAGGCTGTCGTTTTTCCATCCAGAGGATGGTGAACCAGGAGATAGCGATCGCCACCAGGAGCAGGATGATCAGCGGGAAGTTCCAGTTCCCCTCCGGGGTTTTCAAGTTGGCGAACAGCATCATCAGCCGGACGACGATGTTGACCCCCTGGACGAAGGTCAAAGAAGAGCGGCCCGCTGTGGGGTTGAGGACCCCGGTGTTCATCCCGATGAGGGCGAGGACGAAGAGAAGGAGGAAGGCTGGGGGCAACACGATCGCCTGGGGAGCCTTATCAAAGAAAGCCGGGGGGTAGAGAATGACCGCCACGATCTGGAGCACGAAGACGCCGATCAGGACCAGCCGGTCTCGTTGCACGCTACACCTCCCATCGTTGGTAATCTAGTGAAGATTATACCTGCTGGGGCGATAAAGTCAAACCGAATCGTTCGGAAATCTAGGGCAATCGCATGTTTCGGAACAGCCCTTATTGGCATAGATTCTTGACGCAAGATCGATCTGGTCTCGCCCAAAAGAGGCCAATCTCTAGTCCGAGAATGCGCGTTTATCTGCCCTGTGATGCCCACGAGGCACATTCTCCACCACTCCTGCCCCCGTCGCGGGAGATCTTGCCCAAAAATGCGATTGCCCTATTCGGAAATCAAAAAGCCACCGGCGGAACCGGTGGCCTTTTCTCATCCCCCGCTGTGTCGTGTGCCGATTCGGTTTGAACCTGTCCGCTCAGGTGGGAGCCTGCTCAGCGGTTCTGCCTTGCCCGAAGGCTAACGCATCCCCTACTGAAGAGTCAGCCCCCGTTACTATAGGTGTTGGCTCAAACCCCTGTCGGCGATCACGGACACAGCAGGGACGGCTATACTATACCACGATTCGCTCAGGACCGCAAGTACCGCAGCCGAGGGCATTCGAAACGGAAGGCGAGAGGGAGGCCCGGCACTTGCGAAACGAAGGCAAGCGTGCCTGTAGAGACCCCCTCCGCCTCTGAGAGGCCGAAAGCGCCGGTCACCTTCCGGGTAGCGCGATTCGCCTCGAACCCCCTCAAGCGCCGGGTTGACATTTTGGCGGAGGTCGATATAATTATAGCCGCCTGCGGGTGTAGTTCAGTGGTAGAACGTCAGCTTCCCAAGCTGAATGTCAGGGGTTCGAATCCCCTCACCCGCTCCTGAAAGTGGCTTCTTGGGGACCGCCGGTGGCCTGCTTCACCGGCGGTCTTCCTTTCGCCCCCCGTTCCCCCCACCCTGGGCTCCATTCCCAACGACCCACCGTGCAGAGCCGGGTAGCCCACATCTCTCACGTCACAACGTCGGTCAGGGAGAAAAGGTCAACGCAGGTGTAGGCATCTGGCAGATCATCGCCTGACCGATGAGCGTGTGATACTCCGGCCGGTCTGGCCCCCGACTCATCGCTTGCTCTAGCAGGTCCTGAGCCTCCGCACACCGACCGGTATAGAGGTAGACGATCCCGAGTCTGCCCAGAAGATCGGCCACCGGGTCCTCGGAGAACAGATACAGCGAACGATCGCCCCGCTCGATCAACTTCTGCGCCTGCTCGTAGCAGACGAGGGCCTGAGGCCAGGCCCCGTCCGCCACGTAGGCATCCCCCAGCGCAAGCCACAACACCGCCGGTCCTCCCTCTTCGAGCGCCGCGACGAGCACGGAGATCGCACTGCGCGGCACGCCCAGGGCGAGGAGGGCCCGAGCCCGATAGTAGGCAGCCATCGGATCGTCCGGATAGCGCCGCCTGTATGCGCGGGCCAGGGCCAGCATCCGTTCCACCCGGCCGCCCGCCACAGCCGCCTGCCAGCGGGCGGGAAACAGCGGGTCCGCCAGCGACGGGTCCAGGCGGACCGCTTGCTCATAGGCGTCGAGGGCCCTCTGATAATCCCCAAACCCCAGGCGGAACACCTCGCCCAGGAGCGCGTACGCCTCCCCGTTCGCCGGGTCGGCCGCAACAGCCATCTGGGCATCCGCCAGCGCTGCCTCCGCCTCCCCCATCGCCAGGTAGATCGCCCCCCGCTGCAGACGGGCCGGCACGAAGGTCGGGTCGACCTGGATGGCCTGTGAGAAGGCCAGCAGCGCGTCCTCCATATCACCGACCGCCCGGCGGTCCAGACCCGCCCGGTAGTAGACCTCAGGACCGAGGGGAACCGGCGTCGGCTGAGGGGAGGGGGAGGCAGCAGGAGGGTGCGGGGAGAGGGTCGGCTGCGGGGCGGCACAGCCAGCCACCAGAAGCAACAGCACAAGGCCCAACAGGGAAGCGCGCATCATCGGGGGCGTATTGTACCATCGATGGAAAAGCCTGACCAGCTGAGGGGGTTGAAAGCGCCGGTCACCTCCCGGGGCAGCCCGATTCGCCTCGAACACCCGCTGGAGGGACAGTTTGCGTAGATAGGGGAAGCGTGGTACAATTTAACCCGCAATCCAGGACGGGCGGGTCGATCCGGACGCGCCCTATCCCGAGCAAGGAGGAGCACGAAAGTGCCACTGAGCAAAGAGGAGAAACAGGCTATCATTCGTGAATTCGGTCGTTCGCCGAACGACACCGGCTCGCCGGAGGTGCAGATCGCAATGCTGACCGCTCGGATCAACCAGTTGACCGAGCACCTGAAGATCCACAAACACGACGAGCACTCCCGGCGGGGTCTGCTCCGAATGGTAGGCAAGCGCCGCCGCCATCTGACCTACCTGAGCCGCAAATACCCAGAGCGGTACAGGGAGATCATCCGGCGGCTCGGATTGCGAAGGTAGTGGGTACACCTTGCGGGGGCAGAAACGCCCCCGCAAGGTCGAATTATCTCCGGAGGCCGGCACGAGGTTTGGAATTGGGACATGTCCCGGAACCCCTTTCGGGCCATGTCCCAGTTTCTAACCTCCGTGCTGGGCTCCGGGCACGGAGGTTAAGTATGAAAACGTATACATTCAAAGCCCAACTGGGTGGGCACACCCTGACCCTGGAGACCGGGAAACTGGCCCAGCAGGCGGGGGGGGCCGTAACCGTCCGCTGTGGGGGCACGATGTTGCTCGCCACGGCGACGATGTCCACCGAGGAGCGGGAGGGGATCGACTTCTTCCCGTTGACGGTGGACTTTGAGGAGCGGCTCTACGCCGCAGGCCGGATCCCCGGCTCCTTTTTCCGCCGCGAAGGGCGACCGCCGGAGCACGCCATCCTGGTCGCTCGGCTGACCGATCGGCCGCTGCGCCCTCTCTTCCCCAAGGACCTGCGCCACGAGGTACAGGTCATCGTCACGCCTCTTTCCCAGGACGAACTCCATCAGGCGGACATCCTCTCCATCATCGGCGCGTCGGCCGCCCTGACGATCTCCGACATCCCCTTTGAGGGTCCCGTCGGAGCCGTCCAGGTCGGCTACATCGACGGCGAGATCGTCGTCAACCCCACCGTCCCGGAGATGGAGCACAGCCTGCTGGATCTGAAACTGGCCGGGACCGCCGACGCCATCCTGATGGTCGAGGCGGGGGCCAACGAGGTCAGCGAGGAGGTGATGCTGGAGGCCCTGCGACGCGGCCACGAGGCGATCCAGGAGGTGATCGCCGTCCAGGAGGAGATGCGCAAGGCGGTGGGGAAGCCGAAGCGGGAGTACACGCCGCACGCCGTCTCCGAGGAGATGGTGGAGCGGGTCCGGGAGATCGTGGGCGACCGGCTGATCCCTGCCCTCTACGACGCTCCGGACAAGAAGACGCGGAACGAGAACCTGAAGGCCCTTCTGAGCGAGGTAAAAACAACCCTCGGAGAAGAAGAGGACGAAATCCTCGTCGGTCGGGCCTTCGACGAGGTGGTCCGCCAGATCGTCCGCCAGCGCATTCTGGAGGAAGGGCTGCGGGTGGACGGCCGCGACCCGAACACGATCCGACCCCTCTCCGCCGAGGTCGGGCTGCTGCCGCGGACGCACGGCTCCGGCCTCTTCACCCGCGGGGAGACGCAGGTCCTCTCCGTCGCCACCCTGGGCACGCCCCGGGAAGAGCAGACGCTGGACGACCTCTCCCCGGAGGAGACGAAGCGGTACATCCACCACTACAACTTCCCCCCCTACTCCACCGGTGAAACCCGTCCCCTGCGCGGGCCGAAGCGGCGGGAGATCGGGCACGGCGCGCTGGCCGAGCGGGCCCTGCTCCCCGTCATCCCGCCGGAGGAGGAATTCCCCTACACCATCCGCGTCGTCAGCGAGGTCCTCTCCTCCAACGGCTCCACCTCGATGGCCTCCGTCTGCGGGTCCACGCTGGCCCTGATGGACGCCGGGGTGCCCATCCGGGCCCCCGTCGCCGGCATCGCGATGGGGCTGGTCATCGAGAACGACCGGTACCAGATCCTCACCGACATCCTGGGGATGGAGGACCACCTGGGGGATATGGACTTCAAGGTGGCGGGGACGGAGAAGGGGATCACCGCCCTGCAGATGGACATCAAGGTCAAGGGCATCTCGGACCAGTTGATGGCCGAGGCACTGGAGCGGGCCCGCGAGGCGCGGCTGAAGATCCTGGACGTGATGCGGGAGACCATCCCCGAGCCACGGCCGGAACTCTCCCCCTACGCCCCGCGGATGCTCATCCTCCACGTCGACCCGGACAAACTGGGGGCGATCATCGGCACCGGCGGCAAGACGGTCCGCGCCATCCAGGACGAGTGCGATGTGCGGGTGGACATCGAGAGCGACGGCACGGTCTACATCGCCTCCACCAACGGTTTTGGGGCCGAGCGGGCGCGGGAGATCATCGAGCAGCTGACCCTCGAACCGCAGGTGGGGCAGATCTACACCGGTCGCGTGGTGCGCATCACCGACTTCGGCGCCTTCGTCGAACTGGCCCCCGGAACCGATGGCATGGTCCACATCTCCCAACTCTCCGACCGACCGGTGAACAGCGTCCGGGACGTGGTGAACGTGGGCGACGAGATCCTGGTGATGGTAACCGACATCGACCACGAGGGGAAGATCCGTCTCTCTCGGCGGGCCGTACTGGAGGGGTGGACACCGGAAGAGGCCCGGCGACGGGATCGGCCGGGAGGGAACAGCCGAGGCGGGGGCGGCCGAGAACGGCGTCGATCCCCCCGCC